>CAZMAZ010000215.1:0-2939 GCA_964564255.1 uncultured Clostridium sp.
CTTGCACAGGGGAGGCTTAGATAGATTATGTGCAAACAAAAAGTGCATATACCGTTCGGAGCGGACCGCCTGAGACGCCGGTCCCTACTACTTCGTTTCATTTAAAAATATTCCATAGAACGCAACCCTAACCGCAAACACGAACAAGAAAGGAGGTTGCAACATGCCATCGTCTGCTTATTATGACCGCGTCGGGCGCATTTTCGACATACAGCGATATTCCATTCACGACGGACCCGGGATTCGCACCATAGTTTTTCTCAAGGGATGCTATCTCCGTTGTCGGTGGTGTTGCAATCCGGAATCGCAGGAATACAAAATACAGGAGCTGACACTGGCGGGTAAGACCAAAACGGTCGGACGCGACGTCAGTGTGCGGGATTTGCTTCCCGAGCTTTGCAAGGATCGCCGCTATTTTGAACGAAGCGGCGGCGGCATTACCCTGTCGGGCGGCGAATGCATGGCGCAACCGGAGTTTTCCGAGGCGCTGTTGCGTGCGGTGCACGACAACGGCATCAACACGGCAATCGAAACCACCGCCTATGCCAAACGCGAGGTTGTGGAGGCAATCATTCCGCATGTCGATCACATTTTGATGGACATCAAGCACATGGATGCGCAAAAGCACCGTGCTTTTACCGGGGCTTCCAATGAATTGATTCTGTCCAATGCACGCTTTATTGCGGAAAATGCGGCACATCTTGTCATTCGTGTCCCCACCATTCCCACCTTTAACGCAACCCCGGAGGAAATCCGCGCCATTGCCGCGTTTGCCGGTTCGCTCCCCGGCGTTCGCGAATTGCACCTTTTGCCGTATCACCGCTTGGGCTCCGACAAATACCCCGGCATCGGCAGAACCTACACTCTGGGAGAATTGGTGCCTCCCACACAGGAGCAAATGGAAGAACTCGTGCGCGCGGCAAAGAGCGTGTGCGATTTACATGTGCAGATAGGAGGATAAGCGTTTGTCAGAAGCAAATAATTCCAAAAATCTATTTGAAATGCGGGATAAAATGCGCATCGTACAGGAGCTGGTTCCCGGACGGCAGATTACGCTTGCCCACATTATTGCCAATCCCGATCCCATTCTGTATCAGAAGCTGGGACTGGACCCCAAGCTGGATTATTCCCATGCGGCAATCGGCGTTTTGACCATCAGCCCTGCCGAAACGGCGGTCATCACGGCAGACATTGCGATGAAGTCCTCCAATGTCGAGCTCGGCTTTGTGGACCGCTTCTCGGGCACCTTGATTGTCACGGGACGGGTCTCCGAGGTGGAATCCGCCTTTACCGCCATTGCTTCCTACTTTACCAATACCCTGCATTTTTCGGTCTGTGACGTGACCAAAACCTAAGCCTTCGCATGAAAAAACTGATTTTGATCGGTCGGGTTGCGGCGGGAAAAACCACCCTGACCCAAGCACTCAAAGGCGAACAGTTACATTATTGCAAAACGCAGTACATCAATTACTACGACACCATTATCGACACGCCGGGCGAATATACCGAGGTGCACTCACTGGGTGCCGCTTTGGCGCTGTATGCGTATGAGGCGGACATTGTCGGCATTGTCATCAGTGCAAACGAGCCCTTCTGCGTCTTCCCCCCCTGCATCACCTGCATGGTCAACCGCGAGGTGATCGGCATTGTGTCCGGCGTCGACAAGCCGGATGCCAATCTGCCGCAAGCCACGCGCTGGCTGGAGCTTTGCGGTTGCAAAAAGATTTTTTATATCAGCTCCTACACCGGCAAGGGACTGGGCGACATCATTGCCTATCTGCGCGAGCCGACCGACACACCCGACGCGCGCCCCGTATAATCACATCCCTTACACACAACCAATCACAGCGAACACAGGAAAGGAATCAAACCGAGATGAGCAAGACAAAAGTGATCTGCTTTGCCAACAACAAGGGCGGAAGCGGAAAATCCACCACCTGTTCCAATGTCGGATACTGCATCAGTGCCGCGGGCAAACGCGTCCTTCTTTTGGACGGCGACATGCAGATGAATCTGACGCTTTCCTTCTTCGACGAGGATACCGCACTGGAATTTGCCAAGAGCGGCAACAATCTCTACACCGCACTCTGCAAGCAAGAGGATCTCTCTGCCTATATCCGCCATACCGCATACGAGGGACTGGATTTGATTCCCTCCTCCACGCTGATGAGCGGCATTGAATTTGAACTGTTTACCAAATGGCAACGCGAATTTATTCTCAAGCGCCTTTTGAAATCGATTCTGGACAGCGAGACCTATGACTATATTTTGATTGACGCCCCGCCGACGCTCGGCTGTTGGGTCATGAATATCATGTGCGCGTCCGATTTTCTGCTGGTTCCCGTAGAGGCAACCCCGTGGGGACTGTTCGGACTTGCCAACATGTTTGAATTTTATGAGCAGGTGCGCCAGCTGGCACCCAATCTTTCCCTGATGGGGATTGCGGTGACAAAGGCAAACGAGCGCAAAAATTATTTCAGACAAACCATCGAAACCCTGCAGGAGCTTGAGGGTGTGCGTCTGTTCTCTACCTTTATTCGCATTGACAGCACGGTAGAGTGGGCGCAGGACCAGTCCAAGCCGGTCGCGGTCTACAAAAAGAGCAGTCGCGCCGCGCGGGAATACACGGAAATGGCAAAGGAGGTTATGGACTATGCCAATCGGTAAATCCAGCATTCAGCGTGCCGCCAAGGCGGCGGGAACGCCCAAAAAGGAACCCCAAAAGACGGATGCCGCCAAGACCCCGAAGCAGGGCGCACAGGTCACGGGACATGTGATTGCCAATATTTCTCCCGAGGTTGTGGAACGCGTGGTCGGACATCCTTTGCCGGAAACGGCTTCTGCCGCGGATACCTCCGCGGATACCGCCGCAAAAAAGTCGAACACACCCAAGGACGGCAAGGTGCCGATTCTTGCCCCGATGCCCGATTATCTGCTTT
>CAZMAZ010000216.1:0-2895 GCA_964564255.1 uncultured Clostridium sp.
CCCATAAACATTATACCTTCTTTTTGCGTAAAATGCAAGAGCACAAATTCTTTCTTTGTATCATTTTTGTAAAAAAATTATGACATCGCAAAAAATGGGCACCGGTTTTGCATATAGTGAACCCGAGAAAAACCGCCGACAAACCGTGCGGCGGACAAAGAACGGGGGGAATCGAATGAAAGAAAGGCAAACAGTACCGCAAAAATGGACGGCGGGGGAACCGCTGTCGACAGTACGGACGGGCGCGTTCGAAGAAGGCAATCGAAAAATGGAAAGGGCGGCAAGCGCAGGTCGGCAGAGACGGCAAGACGAAAGAGAACCGAAAAGAAAAAGCAGAAGAAGCCAAGACCGATGGATGCTTTGGATTGCTGTGGTTATTCTGCTTATCGGGCTTAGTATTCCCGCTATCTCGGGAGCCGTGCTGTCGGAGGGAGACGCTGTACGGGAACCGGAGCGGGAGGACGGCATGCTGGCGCGCTTTTATCGCTTGGCAGTCGGTGCGTCGGAACCGAATCGGCAGAGCGAGCAGAAGGCGCAGGCGGATGCAAGCTCCTCTGCAGAGCCCTCTGCAGAGCCCTCTGCGGAGCCCTCTGCGGAGCCCTCTGCGGACGCCGCCGCGAAAAACAATCCCGAAACGACGCCTTCGACTTCTGCGGACAGTGCGACAAACAGCAAAGAGCCGTCCGAAAAACCGTCTTCCGATCGGCAGGAATCGGGGGCTGAATTGCCGACCGAATCGACAGCCGAGCCGTCGGCACCGCTGGTTTTGATTTTGCATACGCATACAGAGGAAGCCTATGCGGACACGGCGGACTATGCGACACCGGGACGGTCCGAAAATCCCGAGAACAACATGCAGGCAATCGGGGCAGCTTTGCAAACGGCATTGGCGGAAAGAGGCATACAATCGGTCAGATGCACGGAAACATTTGACCGTCCGTCGGTGTTTGGTGCCTACGACCGCTCTTGGGCGGCGGCAGAAAAGCTCCTTGCGCAATATCCGAGTATTTGCTGGATTATCGACCTGCACCGTGCGGATGACGGAAACGGAATCGGCGCACGAACAACGGTAAACGGCGTATCGGTCGCGCAGATTGGCTTGGTGGTGGGCGGCGGCAGTCGGTCACCGTGGCAATTGCCGCGTGCCCGCGTGCTGTATGACGCTCTTGGCGACATATGCCCGCAGCTGTGTCTGCCGATTCGCATATCCGAGGGCGGACTGGGGCAGAAGGACGCCTACAGTCGGGGCATCGGTATGTTGACCGTTACCTGCGGAAATGCCGACAATCAAATGGCGGAAGCCGCGCGTGCGGCAACCCTTTTGGGCGAAGCGCTTGCCGCTTGCCTGCAAGCCGATTCCTCGACCGTGTCGGAAATCAATCCCTGACCTGTCGTTTTTTGCGGTCAGCGCAACAGCAGATATTCGCAAATGCCGATGACCGCGCAGAGAAGGATACAAGGCAGTGCGGCGATGGTGCCCGCTTGCAAGGCGCCGATCAGGCAAAGCGCGCCGACCGCGCAAACGGCACAGGCAATGCCGCGAAACAGGCGAGAGGAGAAAAGGGCAATCAACATGGCAAGCAAAGAAGACAGCATATTGCCGGCGGGTGCCTCGGCTTGTGCACGGCGTGCGGCTTCGGTTGAGTAAGACGGATAAGAAGTATTCGAAGTATTCATAGTGTTCATACATGCCTCCTGTAAAAGTTCCGAAAACGGAACGATTTTTGATGAAAGTTCTAAAAACAAAGAATTATTGCAATCCAAAAATGCCGAAATCGGAAATCTGTATGTATTATAACACGTCGGAAAGCACTTGTCAATAGCAAATTTGAAAAAAATCGAAAAAAATCGAAAAAAATTTCCGAAAGCGGAACTTTTTTCGAAAAACCCCTTTACAAGGCGCAAAAAATGTGGTACAATATATCCGAAAAAGGAAACATCGGAGGTCTTTCATGGATAACGGATATATTGAACGAATCAAAAAGCGTAAAGCCGAATTGAAATTGAATAACGAAATGCTTGCGAGCATGACGGGGATTCCGTTCGGAACCCTGACCAAAATAATGGCGGGTATTTCCGACTCCCCGCGACTTTCCTATATGGTTGCTCTCAGCCAAGCGCTTTCGATGTCTTTGGACGAATTGATTTACGGTCCCCCGGAGCATCCGAACAATTATGCCCTGGAGGGAGATGAAATCGACCTTGTGGAAGGATACCGTTTGCTTGACCGATACGGGAAGACCATGCTTTGCACCGTACTTCTGCAGGAGCGGAAGCGGGTGGATGCACAGCGCGCGGAATTGCAAAAAGAGCAGGAGAAGCAAAGACAGGCAATACAAGCGGCGTCGATAAAGCAACAAATAATCGAAGAAACGGAAGAGGCGGAAGAAACAAAAGGAACCGGCGCTTCGATACTACACTTCGACCGCAGGGCAGATGCACTGCGGCGCAAGATGCGGCAAATCAAGCTGTACGATCTGCCGGTTTCCGCCGGTACGGGCAACTACGCGCCGGATATGTACTATACGGGTACGCTTTTGCCGATTGATGCCTCAATACGGTCGGCAGACTTTGCGGTCCGCGTGAGCGGCAACAGTATGCAACCCCGCTATTTTGACGGCGACCTTCTTCTGGTCAGCAAGGACAGTCAGGTTGCGGACGGCGAGCTGGGCATCTTTTCGGTGGACGGAGAGGTCTATTTCAAAAAATATGCCCAAGGTGTTTTGTATTCCCTGAATCCCGCATACAAGCCGATTAAGCTGGGCGAATTCGGTGATTCGTATTGTTACGGAAAGGTGGTCGGACGGATTCCGCGCGATCAAATTCCGGAAACCGAGCAGGATGACTAAGAGACAAATCAAATCGGGGCTGTGTCATGTTTTTGACGCAGTCCCG
>CAZMAZ010000217.1:0-2890 GCA_964564255.1 uncultured Clostridium sp.
ACGGAAATGATGAAATCGTAAAGCGGCTGGCCGCCCGAAAGCACATTGACGTCTACACCGGGCAATGCCTCGGTTAAAAGCTCTGTTACATCCTGTCTGGAGCGCTCTCCCATACCTTCTCCGCAGAAAACGGTTACAAACTGCGCGTCCCGCATCTCGGCACTCATCAGGCGCAAACATTCCAATGCGTCGTCACTCACCGCACGAATCTTGCCGTTAATCATACCGAGCGACTGTCCCTTGCGAATCTTGGTATTGTCAATTTCGGTATCACGCACCGCAAAGGTCACTGCCATAGAGGTCACGCCCGCCAATGCATCGGTCATGTTGGTCACAAGCTGTTCGGTCTCTGCCTCCGAGTCAAAATTCATGAGGACTGCCAGTCCTTGCGGAATGCTGACTGTCGGAATCACAATTGCTTTTTTCTCGGTGGAAAGCTTTGTCGCTTGCTGTGCTACCATACATATGTTTTTATTGTTGGGCAAAATAAATACGATTTCCGCCGGTGTCCGATTGACGGCATCCAAAATATCCTGTGTACTGGGATTCATAGTCTGACCGCCGTAGATTAACTGATCGGTGCCCAAATCGGTAAAGGTCTCCGAAATGCCCTCTCCCATGCAAACCGCCACAAAGCCGTAGCGCTTTTCGGGAGCCGCAATGACAGGCTCGGGTGTTGACAGATCGGGCGCGGGCTCTGCCGCTTGCTCGGCATCCGACTCTTCCGATGCAACCAGCTCGGAATGCTGCAAACGCATATTTTCTACCTTAACCATGACAAGCTGTCCGTATTTCAGCGCATTTTCCATCACCTTTCCCGGGTGATTGGTATGCACATGCAATTTGATAATCTCTTGGTCATCCACAAAAACCAGACTGTCTCCCAATTTCTGCAGATAACTGCGGAAGGAATCTGCCGTTCCTTCTCCTTTTTTGTCGTCCGACTTTTCCACAATGCATTCGGTGCAATAAGCAAATCGAATCGCTTCAGCCGAACCGTCCGCACGCGCGGCAGCCGAACGGGCAACGCCTTCCTCCTTGTTTTCCCGTGCAATCGGTTTGCCGATCAGTGCGGCATACATACCGCGAAGCATGGTAACAAAGCCGCTTCCGCCCGCGTCCACAACCTTTGCCTGCTTCAGTACGGTCAGCATCTCGGGCGTTTTGGCAAGCGTTTCCTCCGCCGTGTGCAGAATATGTGCAAAGAAGGAGGTCATATTCTTTTTTTCTTCTTTTTCCGATTCCGCTTTTGCTTCTTCCGAGCAAACGCGCATAACAGTCAAAATAGTCCCCTCTGTCGGATTGGAAACCGCCTTATAGGCTTCCTGCGTGCCGCTTTCAAAGGCGTTCGCAATATCACGGCTGTCCGCTGTCTCCCGTCCGCGCAAGGATTTCGCCATGCCGCGGAAAAAGAGAGAAAGAATCGCACCCGAATTGCCGCGTGCGGAACGCAGGCTGGTGGATGCCGCCTTATCGGCACACTCGGAAACATTACCGGAAAATCCGTTCAGTTCCCGTGCGGAATCACTCAAGGTTAGGCTCATATTGATGCCGGTATCGCCATCCGGAACCGGGAAAACGTTCAAATCGTTGATGGCATTTTTGTCGTTGTCCAGCGCATTGGCGCCGGAAATAATCATACCGCTCAGGGTCTGACCGTCAACCACCGACTGTGCGGCAGCATCCGAAGTACGATTTGCAGATTTATGACTCATTTCTTATTCCTCATCTTTCGGTTCCGAGATAGAACAATGCCATGGTACCGGGTCCGGAGTGCGCACCGATTACCGGTCCCACACACCCAATCATGACCTCTTTGACGCCCAGACGCTCTTTGACCATATCGGCAAGAAACTTGGCGTCCTCTTCACAGTCACCGTGACTGATAAAAACAGTTTGCTCCGCGGGATTGATTGCACTCTTTTCCATTCTGTTGCACAGCTCGGTCAACGCCGCACGGCGTCCGCGCGCTTTGCTGACATTGATCAAATGCCCCGCATCGTCCATATGCATAATCGGTTTGAATGCAAGCATGGAGCCGACAATCGCGGTTGCGGCATTGATTCTGCCGCCGCGCTTTAGGAAAAACAAATCCTCCACCGTAAACCAGTGGCACATATGCAGTTTATTCTCTTCCAGCCATGACGCGACCTCACAAATATCGGCGCCCGCCTCCCGCATCTTAGCGGCGTGATAAACCAAAAGTCCCTGTCCGAGCGATGCCGCCAGTGTGTCAACGGTCAAAATGGTTCGATCGGGATACCGCGCCCGCAGATCGTCCGCCGCGGTTTCTCCGCCCTTGCATGTGGCGCTCAAGCCTGACGAAAATCCGATATAAAGCAGGTCGTTCCCTTCTTTCAAAACATCCTCGAAAAGGTCTGTAAACTTACCGATACTGACAGAAGCCGTCGAAGCACTGCCGCCTTTCCGCAGATATTCGTAAAAAACATGTCTGTCCAACGCCGAATCCGGTTGTGTTTTTCCGTCGGCAGTGGTTACATCCAGCTGCGCAACCGTAATATGATATTGCTCGACAAGTGCCTGCGGCAAGTCGCAGGACGAATCGGTCACAATCGAAAAATGGTGCATACTTATTCTCCTCGCATAAAATGGCATTCTACTATTATATGTATCATTATACCAGTAACCTCTCTGCTTGTCAAGTATTGAAAAAGACAATTTTTTCGCCGACCGGTTCTGTTTTTTGCGCAATTCGCATAACAGTTCAATCTTTCAACACAAAAAGCACAGCAAATCGACGCAGAAAGTCTTTCTTGCGTGTTTTGCAATGCTTTTTATGATGGGCACCTCTAAAAATTCATCGCACGCAGATTTGGCGAGATCTTTTCCGTCAGTTGTCACAAAACTCCTCGGCAGTAGCGCTGCTACA
>CAZMAZ010000218.1:0-2889 GCA_964564255.1 uncultured Clostridium sp.
CCAGCGCGCGTTGAATTATTAGAGGCACCCAAGGAGCATTATGGCACAGAAAATTGTTATCAAAGGGGCAAGAGCCCATAATTTAAAAAATATAGACCTGACCGTTCCGCGCGACCGTTTGGTGGTTTTTACCGGACTTTCCGGATCCGGTAAATCCTCTCTTGCGTTTGACACCCTCTACGCGGAAGGGCACCGCCGTTTTGTGGAATCGCTTTCCTCTTATGCGCGCATGTTTCTCGGACAGATGGACAAGCCGGACGTCGATTCGATTGAAGGACTGTCGCCTGCCATTTCCATTGACCAAAAAACCACGTCGCGCAACCCCCGCTCCACCGTGGGAACCGTAACCGAAATTTACGATTATCTGCGGCTTTTGTACGCGCGTGTCGGTGTTCCGCACTGTCCGATTTGCGGGAAAGAAATCAGACAGCAGACCACCGACCAGATTATCGACCGAATTTTGGAATTGCCGATCGGCACGCGCTTTTTGGTGCTTTCACCGGTGGTTCGCGCACAAAAGGGCATGCACGAAAAGGTTTTGTCGGATGCCAAGCGAAGCGGATATGTCCGTGTGCGTGTTGACGGCAGTATGTACGACCTGGAAGAGAAAATCAAACTCGACAAAAATAAAAAACACAATATTGAAATTGTGGTGGACCGTTTGGTCATGAAGGAAAATATTCGTTCCCGTCTGTCCGATTCGGTAGAGAATGCGCTCAAAGCATCGGAAGGACATCTTTTGGTTGTAACCGTGCCGCGGGAGGGAGAAGAGGAAACCGAAATGCGTTTTTCGCAGACCTATGCCTGTGAAGAACACGGCATTTCCTTCGGAGAACTGGAGCCGCGCATGTTTTCGTTTAACAATCCCTCCGGCGCCTGCCCGCGCTGTGCGGGACTGGGTGTGCTGCAACAGATTGCCGTGTCGCGTCTGATTCCGGATTCCGCAAAGACCCTGCGCGAGGGAGCTATTGCGGTCAACGGCTTTAAAACTATGGATGAAATCAGCTGGACCGGTCCGCTGTTGCTTGCGGTCGGTAAAGATTACGGCTTTGATCTCGACACCCCGATTTCTGCTTTTTCCGCACAGGCAAAACAGGCGCTTTTGTACGGAACGGGAGATAAAAAATATCCCGTCGTTCGGTATTTCGGCGGCGAAGCACACGAGCAAAATGCACGGTTTGACGGCGTGGTTCCGATTATCGAACAGCGCATTGCGCAAGGATTTTCGGCAGAGTATTATCAACAGTTTATCGAAGACGCGCCCTGTCCCGACTGCGGCGGCAAACGGCTGTCTCCCGCACCGCTTGCGGTGACGGTCGGCGGCATGAATATCGATGCGGTATGTAATCTGTCAATCAAAGACACTCTGACCTTTTTTACAGACCTTTCCTTGCAGGGAAACGAACAGGCAATCGCAAAAGAAATTCTGAAGGAAATTCGTTCCCGTCTCGGCTTTTTGGTCAGCGTCGGACTGGACTATCTGACCCTTGCGCGAAAAGCGGGCACCCTATCGGGCGGAGAAGCGCAAAGAATTCGCCTGGCAACCCAAATCGGGTCATCGCTTGTCGGCGTTTTGTATATTTTGGATGAGCCGAGCATCGGACTGCACCAGCGGGATAACGGAAAATTGATTGCCACTTTGAAAAATTTGCGCGACCTTGGAAATACGGTCATTGTGGTGGAGCATGACGAGGAAACCATGCTGGCAGCAGACTATATCGTGGATATTGGACCGGGCGCGGGCATTCACGGCGGACATGTGGTTGCCGCGGGAACACCGAAGCAGGTCATGGAAAGTAAGGATTCCTTGACAGGAGCATATCTGTCGGGCAGAAAAAACATCCCCGTACCGACCGAGCGACGGGCGGGGAACGGACAGCTTTTGCGTGTTATCGGCGCAACCGAGCACAATCTGAAGGGCATCGACGTTGCCTTTCCTTTGGGGTGCTTTATTTGCGTTACCGGGGTATCCGGTTCGGGCAAATCTTCTCTGATTAACGGAATTTTGTATCCCGCACTGGCATCGACATTAAACCGTGCCGTCATGTATCCGGGCGCACATACGCGAATTGAGGGCATGGAGCATCTGGATAAGGTAATTGCCATTGACCAAAGCCCTATAGGACGCACGCCGCGCTCCAATCCTGCCACCTATACCGGACTGTTTACCGATATACGCGAGTTGTTTGCGCAAACACGCGACGCCAAGGCGCGCGGATATACAAGCGGACGTTTTTCCTTTAATACCAAGGGTGGCAGATGCGAGGCATGTGAGGGCGACGGCGTTAAAAAAATCGAAATGCATTTTTTGTCGGATATTTACGTAACCTGTGACGTTTGCGGCGGCAAGCGCTATAATCGGGATACGCTTGAGGTCAAATACAAGGGCAAAAACATTTACGAGGTTTTGGAAATGACCGCGGAAGAGGGCGTTGCCTTCTTTGACGGTTTGCCGAAAATCACCCGAAAATTGCAAACGCTTTGCGATGTCGGTTTGGGATATATCAAGATCGGTCAATCCTCCACCACGCTTTCGGGCGGGGAAGCACAGCGGGTGAAGCTTTCCACAGAGCTTTCCAAACGCGGAACAGGAAAAACGGTCTACATCCTGGATGAGCCGACAACCGGCTTGCACAGCGAGGATGTATCCCGTTTGTTGCAGGTTTTGCAAAGATTGGCGGACAACGGCAACACCCTAATTGTCATCGAACACAATCTGGATGTTATCAAATCCGCGGATTATTTGATTGATTTGGGACCGGAGGGCGGTGACGGCGGCGGCAGAGTGGTTGCCTGCGGAACACCGGAGGAGATTGCCGCGTGTGCCGATTCCTATACGGGTCAGTTTCTTGCCAAAACCTTTGAAAAGGCAGCCGCAAAAAAGTCTTA
>CAZMAZ010000219.1:0-2878 GCA_964564255.1 uncultured Clostridium sp.
GGAGGGATTGTCTCAACTCCGTATCCGCCGCACCGGGGCAGGCAGGGCTGTGCCGTCGGCAAAGGCGCGCAGGACGCCGTCAACCTCGGCAGGGGTCTCTGTCGTAAACAAAAAGTGCCATGCATCGATGCCGAAACGGGTGAGAAGCGTCTGCTTGTCCGACATGGAGGTGGGGAGACTGTTGAGAAGCAGGTTGCGATGCTCCCATTCGCGCAAGAGCGGGAAAATCACACCGCGGCGGTCGCGAAGCGCTACCGTATTCTCCCGACAGCGCGTGCAGTCGGCAACCGTGGAAATGACGCACTTTTCCAGCGTCATCAGCGGAATGCGCCCGTAGACCAAAGCGGCGGTGTTGCCGCCCAGGTCGCGCAATCCGGCAAGCGACAGCTCGGGCGAGGCGACCGCATCGGCAATGCCCAGCGCCTCCAGCGCGGCGACTGTTTGGCTATTGGTAATATTGAGACGAAAATCGCCGTGAAGCTGCATACCGGTCGACGCTGCCGCCGACAGGTGCCCGAGATTGCCGAGCAGCAAATGCGAAAATCCGAGTGCACGCGCCCGACGCAGTGCCGCATCCACCTGTGCGCGGGAACGGTCGGGAATGACGGGTGGCAATACAATCCCGGCGCGGCGCATTTTGTCTTTGTCGCCGAGTGGGAATGCTTCTGCCGCTTCTATGGCGATAAACAGCGGGAAAAAGAGCAGGTCAAAGGTGCGCCAAGCGGTCTCTGTCGCCTGCTTGGGCAGATAAAAAGCAGCCGTTTTGCGTTTGTTCCGCTGTCCTGTCGGTATTTGCGGCGCCGTCGACGTCCGCGTGCAGTGCGGTGCTTCCTGCGCAAGCGCCTCGTATGCCGCAACCGCATCTCGCCGCAGGGCGTTGAGTGCGGAGACCGGAAGCATCAGATTCGGCTCCAAATGGATTTGCAGGCTTGAGGCGACATACGGCGTTGCGCCGAAGCGGGAAAGACTGCGACCGACATCGGCAACCGAAAGCGGGGCATTGCGTGCGGGCGCGGGAATGGCACCGCTGACACTGACACTGCCCGCCGCGCCCGAAAGAGTGAGAAGAGCAGGGGTGTTTGCCTGCAGTGTTGCGGTTAGGGAAAGCGGCAGCTTGCGCTTGATACCGTCAAACGGCAGCTGCTCTGCGCGGGTGCGCTCCTTGTCGGAGTCCGTTCGGACCCCGAGCATCCGATTGTCCGGCTTTGCGTGCAGATAGCCGTCGGTAAAGCCGGAACGGGAAAAGAGGGCGCCGAGTGCTTCCAAATCGTCGGCGGTTGCGGCGCGGCGTTCATCCAGCAAACGGCGGAAAATGCGCGTCACACCCAGCACATAGGCGGGCGATTTCATGCGCCCTTCGATTTTCAGAGAGGAGATGCCCGCCTGTATCAGCGCGGGCAGATGCGCGGCAAGGGAAAGGTCCTTGAGCGAAAGCGGGTAGGGGCAGGCGCTTTTTTTGGCGCCGCAGGCAGATCCCGCGCCGCTGTAGGGCAGACGGCAGGGCTGTGCACATTCGCCGCGGTTGCCGCTTCTGCCGCCGACCAGAGAGGAAAACAGACACTGTCCCGATTGGCTGACGCAGAGTGCGCCGTGACAAAAGACCTCGATTTCAATCGGGCTTTCCCGCACTGCCATGCAAAGATCGGCAAGAGACAGCTCACGCGCCAAAACCGCGCGGGTAAAGCCATGCTCTGCGCAAAGCTTGCAAAAATCCGCATTATGCCCCACCATTTGTGTACTGGCGTGGAGTGCCAGATTCGGCATTTCGCGCCGAATGGCGGCGGCACCGCCGAGGTCGGCAACAATCAAGGCATCCGCTCCCAGGGACCCTGCCTCGTATGCGGCGTCCAAAAAGGCGGGCAGCTCGCGGTCGAAAAGCAGCGTGTTCAGAGTCAAATAGACCTTAACGCCAAAGCGATGCGCGGTTTGAATGCCGTCGCGCAGGGTTTCTTTTGTGAAGTTCTGCGCATTCATGCGCGCATGAAAGGCGGCACCGCCCAGATAGACCGCATCGGCACCGCCTTCGATTGCCGCTTCCAGTGCCGCGGGAGAGCCTGCGGGGGCAAGCAGCTCGGGCAGAGGCGGCAGGGCGCCGATTTCGGGGGAGGCTGTTTTCATCAGATGTCGGTGAAGGTGAGCAAATCAAACATGGAGCCGACCTTGGTACGATTCTTGTTCTTGCCGCTTGACCGTTCCGCCGAAACGGCAAAGGGGAAGGGATCCGACAGAGAATCGGCGGCGGTCGCCTTGGCTTCGGGGGCGGCGTCGGTGCTTGCCTCTGCCGACGGGTCGGCGGGCTCTGCTGTATTGTTGGCGGCATTTTCGCCCGATGTCGCGGCATCTGCGGGAGTATTTCCGGCGGCGTCAATCAGCGATGCCGGCTTAGTAGCGGCGGCAAGAGAGGCTTCCAGCGCGCGAATACGCTGACCGAGTGATTCTATTTTAGCTTGATCCAGGGTCGCATTTTGCATAAGCGTGCGGTTTTCCTCCGCAAGCGCCATTTTTTCCGCGCAAAGACCGAGTGCGCAAACCAAAACGGCTTCGCTCTTGGAGCAGCGGCGGCTTTTCAGTAAAATTTCACGAATGCGTCGGTCCAGAAGCCCGACAATACTTTCCAGCTCCTCGGTCGAGGCATCGGTTGTAATATCCAGTGCCATGTCGGCAATGGTCAGGGAATAACTCTGTTTCATGGGGGTACCTCCAAAATTTCCTGTTATTTCTCGAAATACACTTGCAAAAACATCTTTTTTGCGTTATAATAAGAATACAATCTTATTATACTACAGATTGCGGTCGAAAAAAAGCCCTTTTTGTAATTTTTCGCGGCAAAAACCGAAAAATTTCAAAAATGTTTTCAAGTTTTTTCCAAAACGCGCCC
>CAZMAZ010000220.1:0-2871 GCA_964564255.1 uncultured Clostridium sp.
CTCTTTATCTTTCCAGGCACACCAAAAAGGACCTGGCACTGGGCAGTCTCTCCGCTTTTGCCGCCTTTGCCCTTTGCCTTTGCATCATTCTTCTTTGATGCTTCAAAGATTTTTTAAATCCTGCAAAATCGCAAGCTGCGCCGTCTGTGCGCCAAACGGACGTAAAACAAAAATCGGGGAATCTTCCCCGATTTTTTGTATTTGGCAAGCCTTTTGGCATCCAATCTTATCAGCGTGCGCCTTGCAAAAGGCGGCCGTAGGAGGGATAGGGCCAAATATCGTCGGCGACCAGCTGCTCGGCGCGGTCGATAGGCTCCCTTAGCGCTTCCATTGCCGGCAGAACGGTGCGGCGGTATGCCATGGCGCGGTCGGCATTGGTCGGTTGTGCGGCGGCGGCGGTAATTTCCCGACGCAGGTGCGCCAGGGCGCGTGTAATCGTATCCGAAAGTGCCGAAAGCGTCTCGCCCGTTTCGGTTGCGTAGGCAACCGACGCCTGCGGGAAGGCGGCTTTGACATGCAAGACCGTCTGCGCCAGCCGGTCGGTAAAGCACGCAATGGCAGGCAGAATATCCCGCTGTGTCATTTCGCACAGGGTTTGTGCCTCAATCGCAACCACCTTGGCGTAGTTCTCTTCCATAATCTCCATCCGCGCGCGCATTTCCTGTGCGGTGAAGACGCCGTGACGGGTCATCAGCTCTACATTTTTGTCATCCATCAAATGCGCAAGTGCCTCGGGTGTGGACGGCAGATTGACCAGGCCGCGCTCTGCCGCTTGCTCGACCCAACTTGTGTCATAGCCGTTGCCGTTAAAGAGGATGCGCCGATGCTCGCGAATGGCGGCTTTGATAATCTCGTGAATATCTTCCTGTATGTAATCGCTTGCCTCCAATGCGTCGGCGTACCGCCGCAATTCCTCCGCAACCGCGGTATTGAGCATGGTATTGGCATCCGAAATGGAAGCGGAAGAGCCCAGCATACGGAATTCGAATTTGTTTCCTGTAAAAGCGAAGGGAGAGGTGCGGTTACGGTCGGTGGAATCGCGCGGAATACGCGGCAGGACATGGACGCCGATGCGCAGGTTTTGACGTTCGCGTCCGCCGTAATTTGCGTCGTTTTCAATGGCGTCCAGAATCTCCATCAGTTCATCTCCCAGATAGACCGAGAGAATGGCAGGCGGTGCTTCGTTTGCGCCCAGACGGTGATCGTTCCCCGCGCTTGCGACCGAGATGCGCAAAAGCGACTGATAGTCGTCCACGGCGCGAATGACCGCCGAAAGAAAGAGCAAAAACTGTGCGTTTTCAAAGGGGGTTTCCCCCGGCTCCAAAAGATTGACGCCGGTATCGGTGCAAAGTGACCAGTTATTGTGCTTGCCGCTGCCGTTAATGCCCGCAAACGGCTTTTCGTGGAGCAGGCAAACCATGCCGTGCTTGCGCGCCACCTGCTGCATCAGCTCCATCATCAGCTGGTTATGGTCGGCGGCGATGTTTGTGGTGGTAAACATGGGCGCAAGCTCATGCTGTGCCGGTGCCGACTCGTTGTGCTCGGTCTTGGCGGCAACGCCCAGCTTCCAAAGCTCCTCGTCCAGCTCTTCCATAAAGGCTTTGACGCGCGGCTTGATACTGCTGGAATAATGGTCATCCAGCTCCTGCCCCTTGGGCGAACGCGCGCCTGTTAGGGTTCTGCCGGTATAAACCAGGTCGGGGCGCCGTTCGAACAGCTCGCGGTCCACAAGGAAATATTCCTGCTCCGCGCCGACCGTGGTGCGTACCGCGCGGACATCGGTATGTCCGAGCAAACGCAAAACACGCAGTGCCTGCTTTTGCAGTGCTTCCATGGAGCGCAAAAGCGGCGTTTTTTTATCCAATGCCTCGCCCCCGTAAGAGCAGAAGGCCGTGGGAATGTAAAGGGTGCGGTCCTTGACAAATGCATACGATGTCGGGTCCCACGCCGTATAGCCGCGCGCTTCAAAGGTGGCGCGCAAGCCGCCGGAGGGGAAAGAAGAGGCGTCGGATTCCCCGCGTACCAGCTCTTTGCCGGAAAACTCCATAATGGCGCGTCCGTCGGCAAGCGGGCAAAGGAAGCTGTCGTGCTTGCCCGCCGTGATGCCGGTCATCGGCTGGAACCAGTGGGTAAAATGGGTTGCGCCCCGACTGATTGCCCAGTCCTTCATCGCGGTTGCCACGACATTTGCAAGGTTAATGTCCAAGCGTTCTCCGCGGCTGATGGCGTTTCGCATGGCGCCGTAAATTTCGCGCGGCAGCTTTTCCCGCATCACCGCGTCGCTGAATACCATGGAACCGAATACTTCATTGCAATTGTTCATGCTCTTTCTTTATCCTCTCTTTCTCTTTTTCGAATGGTCTTTATATGATTTGCCCGCCATTTTTTCGCGGGCGCCGCCGTTTTTTCGCGGGGCGCCGCCCTTTGTTTTCGGGGGCTCCGCGCCCCCGAACCCCGCGCCGCCTTTTAGGAAAAGGCGGGCGAAAACTTTTGGGAAGGTTTTTTATGCGAATTGTTCGGCTATTGCGATAGGATGTGGTCTATCAAACGGTTTGCAATCTTTTCATCACTGTCGATGAACCAACCGATTTCGGATGTAAGGCACGACCTGCGTGTCGTGCCGGTTACGTTAATACCATTCGGCAAGAATAGACAATCAAAATTTATTGCGTTAACACAATCTAACTAAGCCTCCCTTGTGTAAATGGGAGCTGCCGCAAGCGGCGGACCGCTTGCGGTGGAGGGATTGCCGCGCATCAAACAATTTGCAGATACTGTATTCCCGTCGTTACAGGGCAATCCCCCAGTCAGCCTTGCGGCTGCCAGCCCCCTTTACACAAAGGGGCCTTTGTCTAAATTGATTCGCTTCTG
>CAZMAZ010000221.1:0-2859 GCA_964564255.1 uncultured Clostridium sp.
TGGAATGAAGGAGATTCTTCGCGAACGCTTGACAGCGTTTACGCTCAGAATGACAGTGTGGTTCGCCGACGGTAAAAGGGGGGGGCAGGCCGTGCCCTACGGATACAAAAAATGATTTGTCGTTTTTTAAAAAACGAAAGGAGTGATACAACACATGAATACGAATATGAAATTTTTCAGGAAATTGCCGATTCCGCAAGAGGTTAAGGCAGAGTATCCGGTCACACCCGAGATGGCAGTGGCAAAGCAGGAAAGAGATCGGGAAATTCGCGCGGTTTTTACCGGGGAAAGTGACCGTTTTCTGCTGATTATCGGACCCTGCTCGGCAGATAAAAGCGAGTCGGTTTTGGAATACGTCGGGAAACTGCGCCGCGTGGCGGACGAGGTCAAGGATAAGCTGATTATCATTCCCCGCATTTATACCAATAAGCCGCGCACCACGGGCGACGGTTACAAGGGCATGCTGCATCAACCGGATCCGCACGGGCATCCGGACATGCTGCGCGGCATTGTTGCCATTCGCAAGCTGCATATGAGCGTGTTGCGCGATTTCGGCATGTCGGGAGCGGACGAGATGCTCTATCCCGACAATTACAGATATTTATCCGACCTGCTTTCCTATGTGGCGGTCGGCGCGCGGAGCGTGGAAAACCAACAGCACCGCCTGACCGCAAGCGGGCTGGATGTCCCGGTCGGACTGAAAAATCCGACAGGCGGGGATCTTTCGGTCATGATGAATGCCATTACGGCGGCACACCATTCGCATACCTTTATCTATCGCGGTTGGGAGGTGCAAAGCACGGGCAACCCGCTGGCGCATGCCATTTTGCGCGGGTACAGCACAACCGACGGACATGCCGTGTCCAATTATCATTACGAGGACCTTCTGGGACTTGCGGCACTGTACGCCAAAACGGGCCTGGAGAATCCCGCTGTGATTATCGATACCAATCACGCCAATTCGGGCAAAAAGTATGAGGAGCAGATTCGCATTTCGCATGATGTGTTGCGCTCCATGCGTCAGAATGCCGATATTCGGCGCCTGTGCAAAGGACTCATGATTGAAAGCTATTTGGTTGACGGCAGACAGGATACGGACGGCGACGTTTACGGGCAGTCGATTACCGACCCGTGTCTCGGTTGGGAAAAAACCGAACGATTGATTTTTGAAATTGCCGACAGGCTTTGACCCGGTGCACGAAAATCGAAAAAGCAGAAAAAAATTGTTGACAGCAGGGGTGGAATCTGTTAAAATGGTAACAGCGGATGCCGCAAAAGCGGGCGCCGCTGTCCAAAACAGCGAAATCAATCAAAACGGAGGGATAGATTCATGAAATCAACAAAATCCAAACGTATCATGCGCAGAGGAGCGGCATTTCTTTTGATGCTTTGCCTTCTTTTGTCCTGCCTTGTTGCCTGTGAAAGCAAGGACCCTGCGGAAGAAACGACCGCGGGCGCACCGACCGATACGACGGCAGAGGTGCCCACAGAAGCACAGGGAACCGAAACAACAACAGCGGCGGAGACCGACGGCGAGGGAGAGACGACAAGCGGAGAGGAGAGCAGTCAAATGAGCGAAGCGGAACGGAAAGCGGAACGGATGGCACAAATCCTTGCCACCACGCAAACAGGCTCTTTGTCTATCGGCGGCTGGTCGACGCCCGCATCCGCATTGCGTGACGGCTATTCCGAAATTGAAGGCAACTACGATGCCATGTATCAAAAATTGGCGGATGCGGGCATCGACTACATGATTACGCTGGAGGAGTGGAGCTCGCCGTATTGGTTGCAGGAGGCACTGCATTCGGCAAAGGCGGCGGGAATGAAGATTTACTATAATGCGCAGGGGCAGGATTTTTCTTGGACAAAGGAACAAATAGATGTAATGCTTGCCTCGGAGGATGTGGATGCGCTGGCGGGGATTTATGTCAAGGACGAGCCGACCTACGACGGGCTGGATGAGCTTGCGACCCAAACAGAGCAGATTCGCGCCTATTTGAAGGAACAGGGACGCGAGGACCTTTCCATCTTTTCCAATCTGTTGCCGACTTATGCGTCCGGCAGCATGGTCGGGGGAAATTATATGACCTATGTCGAAGAGTACGCGGCAAAAACAACACCCGATTACCTCTTGTTCGATTACTACCCCTATGCGGTCGGCAGTGAGTCGCTGGGAAATATGATCGGCAATCTTGCCGCCTTCCGTAAGGTTGCCAATGAGACGGGCGCACCGCTTGTCCCGTTTGTGCAAAGCTCGGGATGGTCGGGCATGTCGGAGCCGAATCAGTATCAGATGCTTGCATCTGCGCATATCAATCTGGCATTTGGCGCAAAAAGCTTCATTTATTATGTTCTTTGCGAATACCAGGCAAACTGGAGCACCACTGCCATTCTCAAGGCAGACGGTACCACAAACAAGCAGTATGACCGTGTCAAGGCAATCAACCAAAAGCTGGACGGCATGCAAGGCGTTTACCTCTCGTATGAAAATGTCGGCGTCATGCTTGCCAATTTCTCACAGGCGGAAAGCTCGGTCAAAAAATATGCGCCCGACCTGCTTCTGGAGTCCTACGAGGGACTTGTCTCGGTGGAGGCAAAGAAGGATACTCGCGTTTTGATTGGTTGCTTCCGCAACGCAGACGGCGCTCGGGCACTGTATGTGGTCAATTGCGAGCCGAGCAAAAACGCAAAGATTACGTTGACCTTTGACAAGGCAACCGAAGCAGCGCTTTGGGGCTATAACGGACTGGAGGATTTGCTGGAGGGAGAGAGCATAACCGTCTCGCTGGAAAAGGGACAGGGCGTGTTTTTGACGCTGTCCGATTCCGGTTCGTAAAACAGATATACGGGCACCTCTAA
>CAZMAZ010000222.1:0-2848 GCA_964564255.1 uncultured Clostridium sp.
GCGAAAAAATCTGTACCGAATCTGTACCACCTCATTAAATCAGTGTTTCCTTAATGAAAATTTTGAAATATCATTGCAAGCAAGTAGGTGAACGTATATCGAGGTGTGGGCACAAGTTTTCCTTTCTCGCAAGCGCGGTCAGCGCTTGCGGAGTTGGTACCCTGCGTTTTTGATGCATTGCGAAATTGCTTTTTGGTCCGGCGCGCCTTGCAAGGTGAGAATTGCTGTTCCCGACTGATAACTGACCCGAACATCTGCCACGAACGGCAATTGTCGCAACGCTTGGTCCACTCTTTTTTCGCAATGCCCGCACATCATTCCTTTGATGTGCAGTGTCATTGTGTAATAGTCGGTGCATGCCGCAAGGGCGTCTGTGGCGCTTGGGGCGAGATCCCTCGGCGCCTTTTTCTTTTTGCCGTACAGATGAGAGAAGTTTAAGCGGAGTGCATTGGTTACAACGCAAAAGCTGGAAAGGCTCATCGCTGCCGCGCCGATCATGGGATTTAATGTCAGTCCAAAGGCAACAAAACAGCCGGCTGCAAGAGGGATGCCGATTGTATTATAAATGAACGCCCAAAACAGATTCTCATGAATATTACGCAAGGTTGACCGACTGAGCCGAATCGCGGCGGGAACATCGGACAATCGGCTTTTCATTAACACGACATCTGCCGCGTCAATGGCAATATCGGTTCCGGCGCCGATGGCAATACCTATATCCGCACGTACCAAGGCGGGAGCATCATTGATGCCGTCTCCGACCATTGCCACTTTCCCCTGCGCTTGCAGAGTGCGAATCACTGTCTCTTTTCCGTCCGGCAAGACTTCGGCAATTACCTCATCAACGCCGACCGCTTCGCCGATCGCTTGCGCGGTCCGTCGGTTGTCACCGGTCAACATCACGACGCGCAACCCCATTTTTTGCAATTCGGAAACGGCGGCAGCGCTGTCTTCTTTGAGTTTATCCGCAACCGCAATGATACCGAGAAGTCTTTTGTTTTGTGCAAACAAAAGCGGCGTTTTCCCATCTTCTGCAAGTGCCAGCGCCATCGTTTTCATTTGCGCGGGCACGGAAACCATCGTTTCCATATACCGCAAACTGCCGCCGAGAATCGTATCTTCGTTTATGCGGGCACTGACACCGTTGCCGGCTAATGCATAAAAATCGGTCACATTTGCGGGAATCATTCCTGTTTCCGTACCGTATGCCACAATGGCACGTGCTAACGGATGTTCGCTTTTGGCTTCGATTGCAAGGGCGGTTTGCAAAAGCGTATCTTCCGAGATGCCCTCTGCGGGCAGAAGATCTGTTACATGCGGTGCGCCGGTGGTAACGGTTCCGGTCTTATCGAGCACGACGGTTTTGACCTTTCCGGTTTCCTCCAGAGACACTGCTGTTTTGAACAAAATTCCGTTTTTGGCGCCAACACCGTTGCCGACCATAATTGCCACGGGTGTTGCAAGCCCCAATGCGCAAGGACAACTGATCACAAGGACAGAGATTGCGCGCGCCAACGCATAGGAAAAAGAGGCATTAAGCAGAAGCCAAACCAAAAGCGTAACCAGAGAAATTCCCATAACAACCGGGACAAAAACGCCGGAAACACGGTCTGCCGCCTTGGCAATCGGTGCCTTTGTTGCCGCGGCGTCGCTCACTGTACGGATAATCTGCGCAAGTGTGGTGTCTTCGCCAACGCGAGTTGCTTCACAGCGCAGAAATCCTGACTGATTGACGGTTGCCGCCGAAACCTTATCTCCTACCGTTTTGTCGACGGGGATGCTTTCGCCGGTCAGTGCTGCTTCGTTGACCGCACTGCCTCCCTCCAGCACAACACCGTCCACGGGGATACTCTCTCCCGGGCGCACTACAAATATATCGCCCTGTTTAACCCGATCGATCGGGACTGTAATCTCGGTACCGTCTTGCACAAGTGTTGCGCTTTGCGGCGAAAGTCGCATCAGTCCCTTGAGCGCATCTGTCGTTTTTCCTTTGGAGTGCGCCTCTAACATTTTTCCGACCGTAATCAAGGTCAAAATCATGGCGGCGGATTCGAAGTACAGTTCATGAAGATAGGACATGGCAACAGCGGTATCTCCGCGCAGGGTAGCGTCACTGATCATAAAAAGGACAACGGTGCTCCAAACAAAAGATGCGGCAGAACCGATGGCGACCAACGTGTCCATGTTGGGAGCGCGCCGAAATAACGCACGAAAACCGCTGACAAAAAAGCGACCGTTTATTATCATGACGCAAGCGGCAAGAATCATTTGCAAAAGACCGATCGAAATCGGGTTGTTTGCCAAAACGGCAGGCAGGGGCAGATTCCACATGGTATGTCCCATGGAAAGATACATAAGAAGAAGCAACAGCACAGAAGAATAAATCAGACGGCGGATCAGTCGCGGTGTTTCGCGATCTTGAAGCGGATCTTCGAATGATATTTTGTGATTGTTATCGGAGGATGCCCTTTTTTGCATCGGTGCGGCTCCGTATCCTGCTTTTTCAACCGCCGCGATAATGCTCCTATCGTCGGCAGTCCCTTCAACTCCCATGGAATTGGTCAATAGGTTTACGGCACAAAACTGCACACCGTCTACCGCTTTCACTGCCTTTTCCACGCGCGCACTGCACGCCGCACAACTCATTCCGGTTACATGAAATTGTCGCATTTGATTTTGTCCTCCTTTTTACTGCTTTCTATTTTCTATGCACTTTAGTTTGTCACAGAAATCGAATTTTTTGCATGCCTGCAATACATATCCACTATGTATTGTACCACTTTTTTATTCGCAGGTCAAGCGGGAAATGTGACAAAGTCGCGTTTGTGCGGGGATGATAATCTTTTGA
>CAZMAZ010000223.1:0-2796 GCA_964564255.1 uncultured Clostridium sp.
TTATTTTTGCCTCTTGTCGCATTTTACCGCGACCTTGGTGCCGATTAGCTGGAAGAGCTGGACCAAGAGGACAAGGATGACCACGGCGAAGACCATGACCAGGTATTTGTAGCGATAATAGCCGTAGTTGATGGCTATTTTTCCCAGTCCGCCGCCGCCGATGATACCGCTCATTGCCGTATAGCCGAGGATGGTGGTAATGGCAATGGTGAAGTTGGAGACCAGGGAGGGAACGCATTCGGGCAGCATGACCTTACAGATAATCTGTATCGGAGAGGCGCCCATGCTTTGCGCCGCTTCGATAATATTGGGATTGAGCTCGCGCAGACTGCTTTCCACCAAACGTGCAATAAAGGGGAAGGAAGCAATCACCAGCGGTACAATTGAGGCAACCGTGCCGACCGAGGTGCCGATTAGGAGGCGGGTCAGCGGGATGACCAAAATCATTAAAATCAAAAAGGGAATCGAGCGCAGGATATTGATTAGCAGGTTTAGCACAAACAGCAGCCAACGGGGAAGCGGCAGGACGCCGCCCTTTTCGCCGACCACCAGCAAAACACCGAGCGGCAATCCAATCAGAATGGCAAATGCGGTGGAAAGCAGGGTGACGTATGTGGTTTCCCACAAAGCAAACGGGATTTCCTCCAAAAGGATGGTAATCGCCTCTTGTATGGCTTCGGGAGAAAAAGCATTATTCATGTTGTTTGACCTCCTCGACGGTAATGGCAGAATCCTTGGTCAGATAACGCACGGCGCGTTCCCGCGTCTGCGGGTCGGCGGGCAATCCGATCAGCATATTTCCGTAGACGCGCTCTCCGATGCAACGCGTGGAAGAAGAGAGAATGGTGGCGGCGATTTTTTCGTCGATTGCCATTTGCGTAATGACCGGTGCTCCGGTTGCGGACAGACCGTTGAAAACGACGCGATAGATGGTTCTGCCGCGCACGGCGGGTAGAATTTCCTCATCGGTTTCGGGGAAGACCAACCGTTTTGCCGCATCGGAAGACGGATGAGAGAAAACGGCGGCAACCTCGCCCTCTTCCGCGACTGTGCCGTTGTCCAAAATGGCAACGCGGTTACAAATTTCCTCCACGACACTCATTTGGTGCGTGATGATAATGACCGTAATGCCCAGACGGCGGTTAATATCGCGAATCAGCTCCAGAATGGAGTTTGTCGTTTTGGGGTCAAGCGCGCTGGTTGCCTCGTCGCACAAAAGAACCTTGGGATTTGTGGCAAGCGCGCGGGCGATGGCGATACGCTGCTGCTGTCCGCCCGAAAGCTGTGCGGGGTAGGCTTTTTCTTTGTCGGGCAGACCGACAATCTCCAAAAGCTCCCGTGCGCGCTTTTTGGCTTCCTCTCCGCGAATACCGGAAAGCGAAAGGGGGAAGCAAATGTTGTCCAGACAGTTTCGTTGCATCAGCAGATTGAAGCCCTGAAAAATCATGGTAATATTGCGACGCGCCCGGCGCAATTCCTTGGGCGACAGGGCACCCATATCAACGCCGTCAATCAGCACCGAGCCCTCGGTCGGACGCTCCAGCATATTGATACAGCGCACCAGTGTGCTTTTGCCGGCACCGCTCATGCCGATAATGCCGTAAATATCACCGTCATTGACGGTCAGCGAGATGTCTTTGAGGGCTTCCACCGTGTTTTGCGAGCCGGTAAAGACCTTTGTCAGATGTTGGATTTTAATCATATGTTTCTCCTGTAAACGCAAAGCGAGAGCTGTTGCGATACAACAGCTCTGTTTTGCGGTCGGTTTTCTTTGCTATCGGGTTACAATCAGTTTCCTTTGATTGCATCCAAAGAGGTCTGTTTTCCGCCGTAAAGACCCATCGGCTCAACGTGAACCGAGAGAACCGAGACAATGTGCGTTCCGTTGCTCTGATTGAAGTCGTCAAGGTAGGGGGTGTGCTGGAAGTAGTTTGCATCCACCTCGCCGCTTTCCACAACATTGTTCGGCACAACGTAATCGGTGTATTCTTTGATTTCCAGTGTAATTCCTTTTTCCGCCAGAATGGTTTTTGCGATTTTCAGCACATCTGCGTGCGGTGTGGGCGATGCCGCAACCGAAACGGTGGTACCGTTTAAAGCGGCGTAATCGATGCTGTCGTCATAGCCGTTGCCGGGATTCTCCACGACGCTGATAACACCGCCGTCGTAGGTCTCGGAGATATAATCGGCAACCTGCTTGGAGGAGAGTGCCGCGACCAGCGCTTTAATCTTGTCGCTTGTCTGATTGCCTTCCTTAACCGCAAGAATATTGGCATAAGCGGAAGCGGAGCCTTCAATCAGAAGGGACTGCGAGGTCGGCTTCAGACCTGCGGAGATGGCATAGTTGGAATTGATAATGGCATAATCGAGGTCACTCAAGGTGTTGGGCAGCTGTACGGCTTCGATTTCCTTAAAGGTGATGTTGTAGGGGTTTTCTTCGATGTCACGAATGGTTGCGGTAATGCCGGCGCCCTCTTTGAGCTTGATGTAGCCCTTGTCCTGCAAAAGCAGAAGTGCGCGTGCTTCGTTTGTCGTATCGTTCGGGATGCCGATAACAATACCGGAGGATTTGCCGCAGGACGAGAAGAATACGGTGCAAGCGGCACATGCCAGCAGAAGTGCCAGCGAAAGGGTTAGAAGACGAAAATTCTTTCTAAAATTCTTTTTCATAACAATGCTCCTTTGGATGCGTTTTTTCTTTTTTTGTGATGCCACTATTATACACGCATTTTGCGCATTTGTCAAATACGGGAAAAATATGCGGAGGTATAGACAAAAACTATACCTTTGCTTGCT
>CAZMAZ010000224.1:0-2753 GCA_964564255.1 uncultured Clostridium sp.
CCGCAGAATTTATCCCATAAGGCATCAAATATTTTAAGTATAGGTACATCATAAGATAAACCAAACTCATTAAGAACATCTCTTAATGCTTTTATAGTACTCGCTGAAACGTTTGTAGTTGCATACTGAACACCCTCTAAAGCTTTTTCAACACCACTAAAAAGTTGTTGCAATGCGTTTTTATCAGTATCACTATCAACATCATATAAAAGCACCTTAGATTTTTCACAAAATTCCTCATATGTACTATGTCCTGCTAAATAATCAAAGCACAAACCCCAATACTTAGCAAAAGGATTATACATATTTTCACTTAAACCAGTATAAGACACAGCCGACACAGGCACAGTCATTACAGACAATACCAATGTCAGAGCAAGAAATAACGCTGTTAGTCGTTTCTTCATTCATCATCACCGCCATTATCTGAATTAGCTATAATCAAGCAAATACCTGCTATACAGATAAGCAACATTGTTATTGCAAGAACAGCACCGAAGCTGTCGGAGGTTACAAACTGTGTTATATCATTAGGTGATACAAACATTGTAGCATTTATCATCATTTTTCCCCTCTCTCTCGAATTAAATCTATAATCATAAATATAGTTGACATCATACAAGCGACCGCTATAAAGATGAAAACCGCTATAAATATCAAAGTAATCATAATAGAAAAAGAGTAGCAAAGCATTTTACTACTCTACTACTCTCCCCTTTCTAAGCCGTTAAGGCTTTAAATTTAGTGCATTGAACCCTTAAGGAAACGCATACCCAACTTTATACCACCGACACAACAAAGTATTGTGATAGCAGGTGTCATAAAAGGCTGTGTCATATTGAGGATTTCAGCAGTATCAACTGAAATAGCGTTCTGCAACGTGTTATCAATTTCAGCGGCACTTGAAGTAATTGCCATAGCTCCAACAGAAGCAAGCGTTGCACTCGCTGTTACTGCACCCTTTTCGACTGCCTTGTACGCTTTTGAATTGCTGACCTTATCAGCCACGGCACAAAGCTTCATTTTTGCATTTTCGATTTTTGCGTTCATAAAAAAACACTCTCCTTTAAAATTAAAAATATTTATGTAAAGGCTTATGCCTAAACATCATGAATAATCAATTGCATACTTTAACAAGTGAACACCTAATTTTATACCCAAAATACCAAGGAAAAAAGGCATAATATATTCAATGTCGGTACGATAAACATACTTCCAAAAATCAGGGAAACAATATGCTAAAGCATATCTATCGAACATATCATATAACATTTGTTGATACACAGAAATCACCCCTTAAACAAAGACAATACTATATATCCACTGTAAGAACCGCCAAGAAGCATAAGCATAAATTGCGGAAATAATTGCAGACAATCCAAGACTTATAGAAGTAAGACCATAATCAAGCCTTGTATCAATTACTTCCAATCTACTTGAAATTTCCTCAAGTGCTGTATACTCTTCATTGTACATCAAGCTGTTTTTGATTTCTTCAAGAGATATTTCGATATCGTTATTTGCTTCACCGTCACCGAATGTTGCAAGAACATCAATAACTTCCTGTGGCAAATCGACATCATCAGAAACGAAATCGTGTATAGTTGTACAGAGGTTGAACACATCAAGCAATGTAACTATTTCTTCCAACTTATCACTCCCCTTTTTTGAAAATTAACTTTCAAATTTGAAATCAGCTTCATATTTTAATGAACGTGTTGTATTTGGTACGTCAAATTGTTCTCTAAAAACTAACCCGAAGTCGGTGTGCTTATAGTCATAATCGGGTTCACGTCTTAAATTGCGTGAACTCCAATAGAATTTACCGAAAATTTTATCATTGCCTTTTGTGATGTACTTGGTTATGTAATATGACAACCTTGGTACATTTCCGTCAACCTTTACGGCTGTACAGAAGCCGTAGTTTTCTTTCCAATCGGACAGATGATAGATATTTTTTCCGTTGTGCATTTTTCCACTATCGACAAGCTTTAAATCACCGCTCATTAAAGCGTGTATATGAATACGTCCGCTTTTATGATATTCGGGAATTGCGATATATGAAAAATTACGTCTTTTCACACCATTTGCAAGCCAATTTTTGACAACCTTTTTGACTTCCTCAACATTGAAGCTGTTTACACGTTCGGGGTTAAAAGTCAGAGTGACGAAATAGTCAAAGCTGTTGCACAAGCATATATCTTGAATTTTGTCCTTTGCACGCTTTAAACTATCGTCACGGACTTCTAAATCATTCCCGACAGTAACAGTTTTACGCTTTTGCTGTTCTTTTTCGTCCTCGTCCTCATCATCATTTGACTTGCCTTTTTTCTTTTTAGGCTCATCATCATCAGACTTTGAAGCATTCGGGCAATCATTAAAGATTTTTTGATTACAGTAAATCGTATTTGTGCTACCGTCGGGATAAATCTTTATCTTTGTATTCCAATACATTCGGCACAACCACCTGACTACAATTTGTGGTTAATATCAAGTACCCTAAAGCCGTTTTATCGGCTACCGCCGTTGTGCCTTTCTTTTGCTCTTTTTACTTGGTTTTTTCGTCAAAGGGGAACGATATGGACGTTACTGTTCCGTTTTTGTCATACTGGAAATCAGCGTCAGCACCCACATATGTCGCAAGCTCACTTAGTTCAATCGGTCTACCGAAGATAAACGGCATTCTATCATATTTGACAGACTGCACAGAGGTTTCCATACCATACGAATTATCAGCTGTAAAAGGCTCACTG
>CAZMAZ010000225.1:0-2726 GCA_964564255.1 uncultured Clostridium sp.
AAGGCGAAAATATCACTACCGATATTCTTTTGCGGATCTGTGAGTCGATGGACTGTCATTTGGAAGATATTATGGAGACAGTGGACGATCAACCCGCCACCGAAGGAAAGAGAGAGGTGATTAAATGAGACTCTTATATTCTGATATTTTACCAGTTGCCCTTGATGAAAATCAGATTACCGTGACGGATTGCTTTAACGAGCAGATCAGAAACTGCGATAGCGTGGACATCGCAGTCGGTTATGTTTCCAAAGCGGCTCTTGAGGAATTGGAAGTCCTCGTTGCGGAGTATAACATCAGGCATATCAGTCTTGTTATGGGAATGTACTATATTGAGGGTATGCCGGAGGGCGCATATCGAACTGCTCTGTCACTCAATGAAAAATGGAGAGCCAGCGGTATAGGTGAAATCCGTATGGTTCGCGCCTTCAAATACCACGGAAAACTCTATGTGTTTCACAAAGATGGTGACGTAAAGTCTGCAATCATCGGTTCTGCCAATCTTGGTGTTATCAAGCTCGAAGCAAATAACCGTAGACAGTACGAAGTATCCAGTTTAACGACTGACCCTGTCGAAAGCAGAGAGATTCTCGATTTGATTCGTAAACTGCAGGACAACAGATGTTCTGCAAATATTGCTGATATTACAAATATGCCGATTATCCGTGAAGTTAACGCCTCTTTGACAGGTGTTGACACCGTAGATCAGATACCGCAGGCCGAAGTGGCAATCTATGACCGCCACAAAACGGAAATATCGTTTGTACTTCCGATTAAGGTGCCAGCATTTGATGAGCGCCACATGGATGATGGAAAACATTACACAAAGTCCAATTTGAATGTCAGCTATGCAGCACCAAGAAGTGCGAGGAAGTCTCGCGACTGGTATGAGACGCAGTTTACTGTTAGTAAAAGTATTACCTTGCTTCCTGGGTATCCTGAAAAGAACGTAACTTTCTATGTTGTCACTGATGATGGATATACTTTCAAGGCTCACACTACAAGTGACGGAAACAAGCAATTTAGCGCCGTTGGCGATGAGCTAATCCTGGGGCGCTGGATTAAAGGGCGTCTGGCGGCCGCAGGGCTGGTTACCCCTGTAAACGACACACAGCTTGACCATGACAGACTCGGAATGATTACTAAAGAGATGCTGGCGGCTTACGGTTGTGATACTCTCGTGCTTACCAAAACAGATCAAAAAATGGAGGACGAGGATGGCAATCTTCTTGATGTATGGTTTCTTTCGTTTGAATCCACTCAAGAAGAGGAGGTGGATGAATAATGTCGTACTTAAAAACTTATCTACAAACAATTACCGACCGAGGGAATATCCGCCTTGCGGAATCAATATCAACAACAGCGGAAGATGTCGGGAATCAGCACATCAAGAACTTTTCTTTCTGCAGTCATGAAATTGGACTGCTGTTTGGAAATGTCCAGTCAGGCAAGACTGGGCAGATGTTCGGTATTATATGCAAAGCCGCTGATATGGGCTTCCCGGCATTTGTTCTCCTTACAACAGATAATGTTGTGCTTCAACAGCAGACTCTCGAACGAGTTAAAGCAGATTTAAAAGGGTTCTGCATCTGTGGTGAAAATGATTCCGGTCTATTCATTGAAAACAGGCTTATGCAACCCGCAATCATTGTGCTGAAAAAGAATGTCCGCATTCTCCGCCTGTGGGCTAATGTTTTTGCATCAACTGGGTTCATGAAAGGCAATCCATTGTTTATTGTTGATGATGAGGCAGATGCGGCATCTCTTAACACACTTGTAAATAGAGGAAAACAATCCTCTATCAATAAATATTTGGATTCCATAAAAAATGGGGCTTCCAGCAGTATTTATCTACAGGTTACTGGAACGCCACAGGCAATTCTGCTTCAGACAATGACTTCCGGCTGGCATCCATATTTTACATATTACTTTGCTCCTGGAAATGGGTATCTCGGAGGAGACTTTTTCTTCCCCAAGAACGAGAAGGCGGATTGTATCAGTTATATAGAAACTATTGCACAGCCAGAGAGACAAGTCGTGTTGCACCACCTTGCTGTTTCGGGACAAATCCTTGTATCGGGTGGATTAACCTGCAACTGCTTGATCCATCCGAGTGTACGTCAAGCGGTTCATAGCAAGTATGAGCGGGCAATCAAAGAAGAACTGGATTGGTGCGTTCAGAATATTGACGGTGACTTTAAGTCAGAGCTTAAAAAGGAATATCTGGAATTGGAGCCGCAGAAAACTGTAAAATCGGATTTTGATGTCGTATACGCCTGTGCGAGAGATCTTGTTCTGAATAGGGGCGTTAAGGTGCTTGTAATGAACGGCAAAAATGATATTTCCAGTGATGAGTATTCTTCTGGCTCGAATATAGTTATCGGTGGAAATACTCTTGGCCGAGGCGTAACATTCCCGTCCCTTCATACCATCTACTACACGAGAACCAGTAAAAAGCCGCAGGCCGATACCATGTGGCAACACAGCCGTATGTTTGGATATGACCGTGATCCTGGGATGATGCGTGTATATATTGATGAGCCTCTTTATAAGCTGTTTTCGGATATCAATGCAACTAATAACGCCATTATTGCGCAGGTGGAAAATGGAACGGAACATATAAGAGTTTTCTATCCGAAGGGGTTGAATCCCACACGCGCAAATGTGCTTGATAATCAGAAAGTATTCATGCTTTCTGGTGGAACAAACTACTACCCGTTCAACCC
>CAZMAZ010000226.1:0-2704 GCA_964564255.1 uncultured Clostridium sp.
CGGCGAAAGCCCCGGAACTAGAGGATAAAAAGCTTCTAGGGTAACAAAATTGACCTTTCACTTCTATCAACTATGGAACTTGCACTCTTCCCGAAGGCCGCATGATTACTAAGGCTCTCTTAGAAGTATCTATAGAAGGACTCGGTAAACTTCATAAGACTTCAATCTTCCCATGTGGTATTTTCCAATGCATGAAAGGGGTCAATCAAGAGCCTGGCGATCCCAATTATGACCTCTTCAGATTGGCCCTTAAATCTACAGCAACGCGTCTCTATCCTAATTATGCCAATGTAGATTGGAGTGGCAATGAAGGATATGACCGTAATGATCCCCGCACCTACTTTAGCACCATGGGCTGTAGAACTGCAAATGGCTGGGACATAAACCATGATGAAGGAGTTAATGGTCAAACAAAAGATGGCAGAGGTAATATCTGTCCTGTGACTATTATTCTTCCTACTATTGCTATGGAAGCTAAAGAACTATTCAAATACGATTCAGATACCAATATCATTGAAGATTTCTTGGAGTTGTTAGACCAAAAAATCTATGACGCTAAGGAAATGCTAATCGAGAGATTTGAATATATCTGTTCTCAGCCTGCGGCAAGTGCAAAATTCATGTACGAGAATGGTTTAATGCTCGGTTATGATGGCATATCTACACGAAGCGCCTTAAAGCATGGCACACTTGCCATGGGACAAATTGGTCTTGCTGAAACTCTACAAATTCTTATCGGGAAAGACCATACTACACCAGAAGGTATGGAGCTAGCCAAACGAATTGAGAAACTCTTTAAAATACGTTGTGCAGAGTTTAAACAAGCTTACAAGCTGAATTTCGGCGTGTATTATACTCCCGCTGAGAATCTTTGTTATACCGCAATGTCTAAGTTTAAAGACCGTTATGGCGAGATCCCTAATGTTAGCGATCGAGACTATTTCACTAACTCTATTCATGTTCCCGTATGGAAAGAAATGTCTCCGTTTGAAAAAATTGACATTGAAAGTCAGTTAACTGGATATAGCTCTGCTGGTTGTATTACATATGTAGAATTGGATAGTGGAGTTAAGAATAATATTGATGCCTTAGAAACCTTAGTACGATATGCGATGGAGAAAGATATTCCCTATTTTGCTATTAATGTCCCAAATGATACTTGCCTTGAGTGTGGCTTTATGGATGAATTCAATGACCATTGCCCAGTATGTGGTAGTGAAAATATTCAACAGCTTAGACGGGTAACAGGTTATCTTACTGGCAACTATACTACAGCCTTTAATGCAGGTAAAGTAGCTGAAACAAAAGATAGAGTTAAGCATACGGGGAGGATATAGTAATGCAATATAGTGGTATTATATATAATGATTTCTCTGCGGCACCAGGGGTATCGCTCTCTTTTTTCACACAAGGTTGCCCCCATAGATGCAAAGGCTGTTAGAACCCAGAAACTTGGTCTTATGATGGAGGGAAAGAGTTTACTACTGGTACTCTCTCTAGTATTATTTCTGGTTTACGGGCTAATGGTATCCATAGAAATTTATGTATTATGGGAGGAGAACCTCTTTGTCCAGACAATCTGTTCTTAACCCATTTGATTATTTCTTCTGTCAAAGAAGCTCTGCCAGATACCAAGATATATATATGGACTGGATATACCCATGAAGAGTTAGTTAAGCAAACCAACTCTCATATAGAATATATTCTAGCAACAGCAAACTTCTTGATTGACGGTCCTTATATCGAAGAACAACGCGATATAACCTTGCCTATGCGCGGCAGCCGCAATCAACGTGTTATTAACTTAGAAGAATGTTTCTAAAATCTATATTTGGTGGCATGATGATTGCCATAGCTAGTTACATATATCTATAGACCGGTGGTATAATAGGCGCATTTCTATTCGCCATCGGTCTACTAACCATCTTAAGCATGAATTTTAAGTTATATACTGGAGCAATAGGATTCGTACATAATAAACAAGAGGTAAAAGATGTTGTAGTAATATTATTAGGTAATATGCTTGGTACTTGCTTACTATTTTTCTTTCCTTTACCTGCGGCCGGCGCTCTAGTATCGGCTAAACTGGCTTTACCGCTTTATATAGTTATGATAAAAGCGATTATTTGCGGTATATTTATGTATACCGCGGTAAGCTGTTACAAGAAACAAGCAGTTTATATGGTGCCTTTGTGTGTCGCTGGATTTATTCTGTTTGGTGCGGAGCACTGTATCGCTGACCTTTGCTACTTTATTGCTTCTGGAAACCTAAATTATGATATGCTTATTTTCTTTGTTATTGCATTAATTGGTAATTCAATAGGAGCATTACTTATTGACAGAACTAAAGATTTATGATATTATAATAAAAGAAAAGGAGAGATAGCATGACATTATACGAAGTAAATAAACAAGCTCATGCTCAATTACCAGACATGACTCAAGATGCCTTTAGACGGGCGGCCGCAAATGTATGGACGGCTCTTGATAAAGATGCTAAATACTTTATGCTACTTTGTCGAGAACGAAATGATTATACTGTATTCTCTATTCCCGACCTAGAAGAAGATTATGACAAGTTATGGAATGAGATTCTAGATATTCTTGAAGACTGTCGCGGATACGTAATGAAAGACATCTATCCAAATGAGAGCACTAATGGTATTGAGTATTGGGTACAAAACCCGGAGACAAAAGAGTGCTT
>CAZMAZ010000227.1:0-2668 GCA_964564255.1 uncultured Clostridium sp.
ACGGTATCTGGGAAATGGACCTGACCGACTTCTTTATCGAACCCTGCAAGCATCAATCCTAACCGCACCACGCCGTTTCCCTTTTCGGGGGCTCCTCGCCCTTTTCTTTCCGGTGGGCTCCTCGCCCCCCGGACCCCCTCGCAGCCTTTTGAAAAAGGCTGGCGAAAACTTTTCAAAAGGTTCTTGTACAAATTGTTCGGCTACTGCGATAGAATATTCTCTCTTAAAATTGTAGTGGGGACCCCTACCCCACAGCGGTCGTCTTTTCGCGGGGCGCCGCCCCGCACCCCGCCGCCTTTTGAAAAAAACTGCCTTTTTGACAAAAGGCCGGGCGAAAACTTTTTGGAAGGTTTTTTATACGAATTGTTCGGCTGTTGCGACAGGATATGCTCTATTAAAACTGTAGTGGGGACCCCTGCCCCACAGCGGTCGGATGGATGTAAGGCACGACCTGCGTGTCGTGCCGGGACCTGCGTGTCGTGCCGGTTGCACCTGTAGGGACCGGCGTCCTCAACGGTCCGTTCCGAACGCCTTGCAATCTCTTCCCCTCTATTGACAAACCGTCAAAATTCAAAAACACAAACACAACCCCAAAAAAGGAAAGGAGTTTTCTTATGAAACTAAAAGCAACCGCAACATTTCACGCTTCTCCGATAAGCCCCAAGCTCTCGTCTAATTTCATTGAACTGGGCTACGGACTGCAGGTGGAAGGCATGGCGGCGGAACTGTTCTTCAATCGCAGTTTTGAGCCGTTTTACCCCTACCGTTTAATCAACAAGCTCTGGTACGACCTTCTGGAGGATGAAAACAATCACGCCTCCCGTTGCGAAACCGATTGGCGTGTCTTTGACTGGTGCCATTCCGCCTACGAGCACAACGCCTGGTTCGCTTTCCCGGGAACGGCAGGTTATCAGCCCATCACCGACGACGCGACCTTTGTGATTGCCGATTCTCCTTATGCCGATGTACATATCGAGCAGACAAAGGATGCCTGTCACGGCGACTATGCCATGGCGGTAACCAACAGCAGCGATGCGCCGGGCGGTCTGGCGCAGGACGGGAAATACTGCTTCCCTGCTGTTTCCTACACCTTCCGCGGGGCGGTCAAGCACCTGTCGGGTGCCGAAACCGTTCAGGTTGCACTGTATCGGGAAGGCAGCATGTCCGACCCCGTTTTCCTTTCCGACCCGATTGCGGTCGGCGACAATTACACCACCGTTTCCGCCGTTTTGACCGTTCCTGCCGAAGGACGTTACACCTTTGTCCTTCTTTTGCCGCCGCATACCTCTGTCCTTTGCGATGACTTTTCTCTGCTTCCCTCCGATGCTGTCGGCGGGTTCAAAAAAAGCGCCGTCGCGGCGGGTGCCTATGTGGCGCCGCATGTCATTCGCTGGCCGGGCGGTTGCTTTGCCTCATTCTACAATTGGAGAGACGGCATCGGCGCACACCGTCCTCCTATGTATTCCTACTTCTGGGGCGGCTATCAGTACAACGACATCGGCACCGACGAGCTTGCCTCTTACGCCGAATCGGTTGGCGGCGAATCCATGATTTGCATTAACATGCATCATCCCTTCAAACGCTTTTACGACTATGTTCCGCCCGAATTTTTGGACAGAGACCCGAACGATCTCACCATTCCCGCCTCACGGCACGGGCGCGATCTGCCGCAATTTGCCGATTTGGAAGCCGGTGCACGGGAAGCGGCTGCCTGGGTAGAGTACTGCAACGGCGACGAGACCACCAAAGGCGGACAGGCACGCATTGCCAACGGGCGGACTGCTCCCTATCATGTACAGTACTGGGAAATGGACAACGAGGTGCACCGCTGGTTCCGCGCCGAAGAATACGCGCACGCCTGCGTTCTCTATGCCCGCACCATGAAAGCGGTTGATCCCTCTGTAAAAATCGGCATGGCGTCCTACTGCTTTGACCTTGCCGCTCTGGAGCGCATGGTGGAAATTGCGGGAGAAGACATTGATTTCCTTGCCGACCGCGGCTTTGAAGAAGACAAATTGGAGCAAAAGCTGAGTATCATTCGCGCCTTCAATCAAAAGCACGGCACTAAAATCCGCTACTGCGTCACCGAATGGTTGCCGCTTGACGGTGCCGACGTATACAATATGGTGCCCCGTTCGGAGACCCGACACGGAAAGTGCTTCATGTTCAGCAAATGGTCCTACGCGCTGGATGCCGCCGCCACCATGATGATGTGGCAACGGCACGGACAGGAAATTGACTTTATCAATTTCAACAATCTCGCCAACACGCATGCACAATCGGTCATTGAAACGCCGAAGGAAGGTGCCTATCCGACAGCGGCGGGTATGATGATGCGCCTCTTCTCGCAAACAAAAGCCTACAGAACCTTGGTTTTGGAGGGGTACCATCCGCGTCGCGACGATCCCGTGCAGGTACAGCTTTCCGTAAACCGTGCCGGCGATGCACTGGTGCTCAATCTTTTGAACCGTTCCGAGCAAGACAGCGACCTGGAGCTGGATCTCTCCGCCTTTGCGGTTGCCGACGGCACGGTCGAAGGAGAAGGACTTGTCGCCGACAGCCTTCTCTCCATGAACACCTTAAACAACCCGCAAATTCGCACAAATTCGCCGCGCCTGCAAATATCCGATCGCACCCTCTGCTGCCGTGTTCCCAAACTCTCCTTTGC
>CAZMAZ010000228.1:0-2666 GCA_964564255.1 uncultured Clostridium sp.
CATGAAATTGCCGCGGCAGGGGTGCCGCGGCAATTTTTATTGGAGATGGAATTTGAGGAGCAGGGACTTACGGGGAGAATCGATGCGCAGACGCATGCCGCGGGTGCGAAGCTCGTAACCGGTTGCGCTGTAGGTTTCGCCGGTGTCGACATCGGTAAATTCGTACCTTCTTGACAGATACAGACCGCCGAGCTTGACGGTTACCTCGTCAAACGGGCAGGCGGCACGGCGGAAGGCGAGAATGACGCCGCTGTGCGTGTCGGTATCCAGATATTCGGATGCGCTCCAGCTGCTGTTTTCGCGTGAGAAGGGTACAAGCGGATAGTAGTCCTTGGCAAAATAATGGCGAATTTCGTTATATTCCGCAAAATATTTTTTTGCCCATTCCATCGGCTCTCCGGAGGCGCCGACCTCCCATTCGGGGTCGACATGCTCCCAGGTGCGCACGGTCATGCCGTTGCAGTAGGCGGAACGGAAGCTGTACAAATCGCCGAGCGTCGGACCGTAGCCGATGCCCGCATACGGCATCCAGAGGGCGGCAGCCTGGTTTTGCATTTGATTTGCCTCGGGACAGCAATCCCACTTGCACTGATAGTCACTGCGCCACATGGGGACCGAGCGGGACAGCATCTCAATATCGTTGCGGTGTCCGCCGCCCGCACAGTTGTCAATCAAAAGGTGCGGGAACTGCGCAAGCAGTGCATCCCAGAAGCGATACAGATTGTTGATGTAGAGGATTTCGGTCATGCCGCAACGGTTTTCGGTGTCGGATTGCAACCAAACCGCAAGCGGCAGAATGTTGCAGTCCTGACGGTAGACCGACAGCGACAGCTCGCGAATTTTGTCCGAAACCATTTTGATAACCGCGTCGCAAACCGCGTCCTTGTTCAGTGCCACCAGTCCGTTTTGCGAATTCGGATCCGGCATGGGCAGGGTCTCGACCCAATTGCTGACCGTTTTATTGACGCGCTCCGGCTCAAACCAAAGCATAAAGCCGACACCGTGCTCGTGCAGATAGGCAACCAAATCGCGATACCCGTTCGGGTGATAGAAGCGATTGACCTCCCACTGCCCGATACGCGGCCAATCCGCAGACTGGGTTGCGGTTGTTTCGGAACGAAGCGGTTCGTACCAGCCGGCGTCAATCCAGCAGGTATCAAACGGGAAGCCCTGCTCAAACAAGCGGCTCCAGCGCTCCATCATGTTTTTGGTGGGGACGCCGCCCCAGAAGATGGCGGAAAACGGTGTTTGCTTTCCGCGCGGACTTTCCGGACCCACGGGAGCAATTTCCCGCATAAAGGAACGCCAGCGATTGTGCGCCTCGTCCTGTCCGCGGAAGTAGAGCATCATGGCGGCAGAGGAGGTGCGGAAGGATTCGCCCGGGGCAACGTAAAAGCCACGACGTGCATGCTCGATGCCGCTGCGAATGCGCACGCTGTCGTGATTGCGGTCGATTTTGACCTCCCACTGCCCGGTCCAGCCGACGGCAAACAGGGCACCGTATTGGTTGCGGTTTATATCGAAATACGGCGATTTTTTCATGGCGGAGCGACCCGCATCGCAGGAGGATTGCAGAGAATCGCCCTCCCAAAGACGGGTATAGGAAAGGGAATAGTCGTCCTGTACTACATTGGCGCCCTTGGTTTCGTAGACGCGCAGGGTGGTAGGCTCCAGCGTGTCCTGACGGTCGCGACGGGTCGGTCTTGGGTCGGGCGCAAAGGGCAGAGTGACATCGCAGTCCCAAAGGTCGGTAATCAGACCGCTCGGATGGTCGGTCGGATTTTCCCAGCGGTTGACCCACCAAAAGACGCGCTCCTTCGGGTACCGTTTGCAGCTGCAGGTTACAATCAAGCCGTCGGGCAGGGTATAGCGAATGCCGTCTGCCGTTTTCTCCTCTTTCTTTTCCAGCTGCGAAAAGGGAACCCCGTTATACGAAAAGGAGAAGGCGGGCGTGATTTGGTCGCCGACGGGACGGACGCGATAGCCGTACATAAATTCGGCATCGGTTAAGGCTTCGCAGGAGGGCTGTGTGGAGCGGATGCGCTCGACGCGTCCGCAGTCGTAACGGTAATAATTTTCGGGATTTTCGGAACGGCCCGCGAACAGGAAGGTATGACCGGGACAGTCAATGGCATTCTTTTTGGTAAAGACAATATCGCCGGGCAATAGGTCTGAGACGCTGTCCACCCGCTCAAAGCCGTGGTCGATACACCAGTCTGTCAGATGCGGACCCGAAACGCACAATCCCTGTCGGTAGGGCTGATCGGTGTATCCGAGACGGTAGAGGACCCACGCCACAAAGCGGTCACAGCTGACCAGCTTTGCATCGTGATTGATGGCGGGATTGATGGGGGCATCGCCGTAGGAAAATTCCATGTCGCGAACATAATCCGCAATCTCTTTTGCGTTGCGGAGAATTTCGCAAGCGATGGTTCCGTAGGGCGCGTACAGGATTTCCTCCTCACCCGCGCGGCGGACGGTGGTGCCAAAGCGGACATTTTCCAGTGCGTATGCTTTTGCCTCTTCGAGGCTGTCGAAGAAAATCGGCTCGGCGCAGGCGGGGGTGCAGACATATTTCGGTGCGTTCATACTCATACCTCACATTTTTTACACGGGATTTTGATAATTTTGATAAGATTATTATACCACGAAGCAAAAATGCTTGC
>CAZMAZ010000229.1:0-2664 GCA_964564255.1 uncultured Clostridium sp.
CCCCTTTCCGGCCTTATAGAGTTTGTACATCTCCTCCACCGCCAGCCGGGTCTTGGCCACCACGTCCCCTTCCCGGGGGAAGCAGTAGTACAGCCGCTCATTGTCGCCGATGCAAATGGTGTCGGCGATCTCATACCAATAATAATCGGCATACAGGCCATAGCAGCTTTGGGGCTTCTGGGTGTAATCCAACCGTCCGTCGCAGCCGGTCAGATGGAAACCGTTGATGTCGTGGGTCAGTCTGCCCTCTCCTACTTTATAAATTGCTTTGAAATCCACCAGCATGGCAATGTCCACCGGGATATCCAGCCGGTAGCTGCCCTCCCGGATCCGGCGTGCCACCTCCCGGCGCTCCCAGGCATACCAGTCGGGGATATGGTCAAACTCCGTCTCCCCTTCCAGCGCCCGGAGATATCCCTGCTCCGTCAGTTCCCAGGTCTTTCCGCAGTGGCCGCAGGTCAATGTGGTGCCCCGGCCGGTCATTTCCCCTTCGCTGCCGCAGTGGGGGCACTGATACAGGATCCGGTTCAGTCCATCCGCCCGGAAGGGTTCCCGGATCGCAAGCCCCTGCTCCTGTTGCCAACGGAAGTGGTCAAAGGAAAATGCCTCGTCCAGTCCGTCGGAGAGTTCCTTCACCGTCTTTTCCAAAATCTCTTCCTTTGTATATAGAAGTTTGACCTTTGCGCTGACGGGAACGCTTTTGCGCACCTGCAATTCATTATATAATGGATTCCGGGAAAAAGCACCGAAGGTCTCGATCATCACCACCGGCACGCCGAGCTTCTTCAGCAGCACTCCCATCTTCCGGGGCAGAGGCGTAGCGGTGCCGTCAAAGGAATAGCTGGCCTCCGGATACATCAGCACACTGGTTTTCAGTTCCCGGAAGCAATACTGCATATCCCGGATCAGCCCCAGGTCGGTGACGAACTTCTGGGTGGGCACACAGCCGATGGTGCGCATCAGCCATCCCATAAGCCCCCCAAAGCCCACAAAGGCATCGGAGGTACAGATAATATTGAACGGCCGGGGATAGAGGATCCGGTAGGCGATCTGCATATCCAGAAAGCAGGAGTGATTCATCAGGATCAAACAGGGCTCGTCTTTGTCCAGAAGTTCCATCCGTTCCGTTTCATAGGTAAACCGGGTGCCGCTCAGTCCCACCGTAGTCAGTCCCCGGATCAGCGTCCGCCAGAACAGGCCGGGCTTCCGGGGAGCCTGATGGGCATAGGGTTTCAGTGCCATTACCTGGTCGATATCTTTATTTTGTACCGTGATCTTCATGACCGCACTTCCTTTTTTCAAAAAATCCGGGAAAGAAATTGACATTCCGCCAGCAAAGATGGTATCATTATACTGATGTTGACCCTCTTCGTCAAGAAAAGGATCCCGGGCGGTCGGTATAATATTCATATTTTACTGTATATTCCGTATATTTCACGCATATACAATTTTGTATTCACAATCTGAATATGCGAATATTCCCTCTGTTTTTGGATATTTTTATGAATTATATCCTTTGTATCCCCTTTATTTTCAGAAACCATTGTGATTTTCTCCAATTGACGCAGCTGTATCCCGGTGGTATTATTTATTCATCCAATCCACCCCATACAGGGGCCAATGAATAAAGGAGAAATTGTTATGAAAAAGATCATCGCTTTGGTTCTGTCCCTTCTGACTGTCGCTTCTCTCTTCGCCGGCTGCGGCAATTCCGGCTCCGGCAATGACGGTGGTGTAAAAACCGTGACCAAGGGTGTGCTCACCGTAGCCACCTCCCCCGACTTCGCTCCCATGGAGTTCGTCGATCCCAGTGCTTCCGGCCAGGATATGTACGTCGGCTTCGACATCACCCTGGCAAAGTACATCGCCCAGTCCATGGGTCTGGAACTGCAGATCATGCCCATGAGTTTTGACGCCTGCCAGACCGCCGTTTACGCCGGCACCGTGGACATGGCCATCTCCGGCTTCAGCTGGACGGAAGAGCGTGGTGCCAACTACAACGCTTCCGACTACTACCACGCCGGTGACAACGAGGACGAGCAGATCCTCATCACCCTGGCAGAAAACGGCGACAAGTTCGCCACCGCCGAAGGTCTGAAGGGCGCAAAGATCGGTGCCCAGAACGCTTCTTTGCAGCAGTCCCTGACCGAAGAGCAGCTGACGGATTCCGAGCTGGTTCTGTTCACCGACCTGGGCACCGCCGTGTTGCAGCTGAAAAACGGTGACTTTGACTGCATCGCCGTGGCCGACGGCAACGGTGACGCCATCATCTCCTCCAACCCCGATATCGCCAAGAGCGGCTTCAACTTCGTGGTGGACGAGAAGTACACCGGCAACGTGGTGCTGATGCAGAAGGGCAACGACGCCATGACCGAGGCCGTCAACGCCGCTCTGGCCGCATCCAAGGATCTGTGGGACGGCTGGTATGAAGAAGCCAAGACCATCTCCGGCATCGACCAGTCCTACGACGAAAACGGCAACGCCATCACCGAATAACAAACACCACGCAGGGAGGGCATCGCCCTCCCTTGCGCCCGGTCTTTCCGAATGCGAAATTACAAATTACGAATGATAAATTGCCACCAAATCGGTTTTCAAATTTGTCATTCGTAAGTTGTAATTCACAATTATTTTGAAAGGAATCGATTTTATGGACTTTTCCCT
>CAZMAZ010000230.1:0-2642 GCA_964564255.1 uncultured Clostridium sp.
ACCGTTTCGGTGTAATTGGTTGTTGTAGGTGCTTTATTCGGAATTTGTACAGGATAATACACACCTTCAAAAGAAGAATTATCCGAGAGGTACTGATTTGCCATCCAATACCTGTGCTTATGCTCCGGTATCTCATTTGCCGTTAAAGTGTGCACGGCTTCGCCGCCCGTATTTCCCGCAACATAATCATCGCCCGCCGCAAGAATAAATTTATCCTTTACCCTTTCCCAAATTCCGCCGAACAAGATATCGGGGCTTGTGGATTCCGAACTGAAATACAAGCTCCCTACCGGATGAGCCGCAAGCAAGGTTTCCGCCTTTTCGGCACTCACCGCCGAAGCTATAAGCTTTTCCAATTCGCCGAATTTGAGTGCAACCGCCTTGTTCATTATCGCGTTTTCGCTTGCTTCGTTCAACGTATCGTCCACGACCAAAGCAACCTTACCGCACAAATTACCGTCAAAGTAAAATTCGCTTCCCGTTTCTAAAGCCGTTTGTGCGAGCACCGTTTTGTTCTTTGCCTCTACCGCCGTGTCTGCGGCCGTCTTTGCGGCTTCCGCAAGTGCCGAAAGACTTTCCCTTGCTTCACTGCTTCCCGCCCGTTCGGGTATTCCCTCAATCCTAAGTCTTGCCGGGTAAGAAAGCATTTCAAGCGCGGTTTTTCCGTTTTCGTTCACTGCCGTAATAACAAGATACACCGTTGCTTTCCCGCCGTAGCGTGTAACCGTTTCGTCTGCCGTAAAGGTAACCGTATCGGTTTCAAGCGGGGCGGTATCGGTCATATAATTACCGCCCGCGTCATCGTAGTAATCGAAACGGTACACAAGCTTTCCGCTGCCCTTTTCGGCTTCAAGCTTCGTGTACAGCCCGCTTTCCAACTTGAAAACAAGCTTTGCAACCGCGTTTTCGGTTTGCAGGCTTACCCTCTGCTCCGTGGCGGGTGTTATACCGTCCTCCTTTACCGTGTAATAATAATTTCTTATTGCCATTGTTTTACCTCCTGTTTATTTGCTTAGTGCTTTGCTTACGTAGTACATCGGCACGGAAGCACCGTTTTTGTCCCGTTTATACGCCGCTTTGAATGTACTTATTTCCGAAATATCGTAATCGCTCACCTCCGTTTTAGCCTTGGCGTTTGCATAAGAATAAAGCTCCGTAAGAACAAATGCGCGCTCCTCATCGGTTAATTTACCGTAAACGGAGCTTTCGAAAAATTCTTCTGCGTATCTGCGCGAATATTCACCTTTTGCTTTTGCGTATTTGACATATTCGTCCGCTGTAAGATATTTCGTCTTGCCGTTCACCGAAAAAGATTTCTTTGCATATTGCGGAAACACCTTTAAATCCTCATTGCTTGCAACTTCCTTTACCTTTGAAAGTCTTAAAAGCTCCTCGCTCAATTCATCGTATCCGTATTCCGAACCGTAACCGGGGGAAAGGAAATTACCTAAAAGCCTTTCGGCAAAATTTCCGTTGCTTTCGGTTCGTCCCCATTCGTCCACATATTCGGGGCGCATATTTTCAAGACCGGGTATTTTTGATTTGACCGTATTAACAACACCCTGCGAAAATTCGGAAAGCTTTGAATTTTTATCGATATAGTTTGAGCGCCTTTTACTGTCAAAGGTTCGCGCAAGCTTTTCGCCTACGGTAGGCAAGCCCTGCGAAAAATAAGATTTCGTAATATTTCCTGTAAGCGAAATCAAATCTCTGCCGTTATCTGCATATTTTACCGATTCAATCATTGACTGCACACCGCTCAACATCGAAAGCTCAAGTATCGGCTCAAATGAATTCCACATAACATCGGAAACATCCGCAACCGAGAAATCCTCTTTCTCTTCGCGCATTTCGTTCATCAGCTCCACCCCGATGAAGAACGGTATACAGGCGGGAGCCGCCCAATCGATGGTATAGGATTTGCCGCCTATCTGCAACGCGTACTCCTGTTCGCCGTTCAATTTGCGGAATTCATCCTCTTTATCATCGCCGAAGCTTCCCGTAACGAATCCCAAAGAAGCTAAAAGCATTCCCAATGCAAATACCGCCGTGCCGGATATTCCCGCGCCCATTCCGTCAATAAACTCCGTTGCGGTGATATTTCCTTTTTTCAGGTCATATGTACCTTTGGTTATTGTGGATAACAAGCCTATAGGGCTGTATTCAACACCGCGCCGCACAATGTTCACGGGGGTTTTTTTGAAAGGTAAAACGCCGTTTATTATAACATCTGCATATTTATTTTCCCTGGCGGCATTATTTAAAACCCTTGCTATGGAATTGGCATCGTTAAAGGTTGCTTTCAAAGCTTCGTCCATAGCATACGCTCTGGCTTTCCACAACGTTCTTTCGGTCACGTTATTAAGGTCTATACCCCTTGCCTGTAAAAATCCCGCGAGAGCGTGCTTGTAATGAATGTTTTTGAAAAACGCGTCCTCTGCTTCAAGCAGATTGCTGTTGCCCTTGCGTACAAATTCAAGCCACCTTGTTTTAAACACCTTTTGATACTCCGCGATTTCCTGCGAGATTGAAGCTTCGGAGTATCGTCCGCCGTTGGCAAGTGCGTTTTTAACATCGAACCTTGCGGCATCCTTTTCCGCAAAGTCCCTGTATTTCTTTTGTGTCTTGATAACCTTTGTGCG
>CAZMAZ010000231.1:0-2633 GCA_964564255.1 uncultured Clostridium sp.
CAGAACGGCAAGGGTGTTGTCACCAACTGTACCAACACCGGCACCGTCACCAACAATGGCAAGGGTGGCTTTACCGGCGGTATCATTGGTTACAATGACTTCCAGTACGGCAGCCCTGCACTGGTCAGCGACTGTAACAACAGCGGCACTGTCACCGGTAAGAGCAGCGTTGGCGGCATCATCGGCAAGGCTCGGCATAAGGACAATAAGAACGTTGCCGTGACCAACTGCCATAATACCGGTGCGATCTCCGGTACTGCCAACGTTGGCGGCGTGATCGGCTATGTGGACAGCGCTTATGTGACCAACTGCTCCAACTCTGCTACCGTGACTTCCACCGGCAGCGCCGGTGCCCTGTTCGGCCTCCTGTATGGCGGCGGCAGCAAGGACTATAACAGAGCCAAGGCCGAGAAGTGCTGGAACACCGGCAACGTCACCGGCAATACCCAGGTCGGCGGTATCGCAGGCAATATGCAGAAGTCCGAAACCACCGATTGCTACACCATCGGCTCCGTCACCGGCACCAACTATGTCGGCGGTCTGGTGGGCAAGAACTCCGATAAGGCTTACATGACCCGTTGCTACCACTATGGCAGCGTCACCGGTTCCACTACTTCCAAGTATGTTGGCCCCATCGCCGGTGATGACTGGAAGAAGGGCAGCTACACCAGCGTCTATTACCTGGGCGAGGAAGAGACCGATTCTCTCTCCGGCACCGAGTTCAAGACCGAAGCGCAGTTTGCTTCCGGCGAACTGACCTACCTGCTGAACAACTCCAAGGCAAACGAGGACGTTACCTGGAGACAGACCCTGCCCACCGACACCTATCCCAAGCTGGACGGCAAGGTCGTCTACTATGGCTATACCTCCTGTGACGAAAATGAGGTTGCAGCCTATACCAACACCCCTGCCACCGACGGCGAGCCTGGCCATGATTATGTCAACGGCTTCTGCGAGCGGACTGCCGGTGAGATCCACTATCAGGAAGCACCTCTGGTGGACGATGTTTACCAGATCTCCAACGGCGGTCAGCTGTACTGGTTCGCCGCTCTGGTCAACGGCGGCACCACCGATGCCAATGCCATCCTGATGAACAATATCACCGTCAATGAGGGCACCATGAGCGCAGAAAGCACTACTGCCCGTGTCTGGACGCCCATTGGCAACAGCAAAAAGGCTTATACAGGCACCTTCGACGGCAACGGCAAGACTGTTTCCGGTCTGTATTACAACAGCTGTGGCAGCAAGGTCGGCAACGACCAGTACATCGGTCTGATCGGTCAGGTCGGTGCTGACGGCGAAGTGAAGAACGTCACCGTGACCAACTCCTATTTCTATGCCTACCAGAAGACCGGCGGTATTGCCGGTACCAACTCCGGCACCATCAGTGGTTGTACAAATGAAGCAACCGTTGGTTGCGGAACGGGCAACAACGTAGGCGGTATCGCCGGACAGAGCAGCGGCAAGATCGAAAACTGCACCAACTCCGGCACCGTGATCGGCGTTCAGAATATCGGTGGTATTGTCGGCTATGTTACCAGCGGCAGCGTCACCGGCTGTACCAACTCCGGCAAGGTCAGCTATGTGGGTACTTATGGCTCCTTTACCGGCGGTATCGTGGGCAGCACCTACAGCACGGGCATCGTTATCCGGGATTGTGTCAATACCGGCGATATCGAAGGCAAGAGCACCATGGGTGGTGTCGGCGGTATTCTGGGCTACAGCACTGCTGGATCTGCCGGTACCGTGACCGTTTCCCACTGCTATAATACCGGCAATGTCTCCGGCGATAAGTGCGTCGGCGGTATTGTGGGTCAGACCAAGCAGTATGTGCAGCTGCAAATCGAGAACTGCTACAACACCGGTGCTGTGTCCACCACCAGAGGCTCGGTGGCAGGCGGTATCTTCGGTTATGTGGAAAAGAGCGGCAGCGCTTCTGTTACCAACTGCTACAACGTGGGCACCGTCTATACCAAGAGCTGGATGGCTGGCGGTATCAGCGGCGGTTATGATGACAAGATCATCCTGACCAACTGCTACTACCTCACCGGTTGCGCTACCGACAGCATGGGTGGCATCCAGAATGGCATGGGCTTCAATGGAAACAATAAGACCACAGAGGATGTTTCCGGCAAGTGCGAGGCCAGAACCGCAGCCCAGTTCGCTTCCGGCGAAGTGGCTTACCTGCTCAATGGTTCCACCTCCGAGGGCGATCTGATCTGGTTCCAGAATGTGGACAACGACCAGACTCCCGATGCATCTCCCAAGTTCGTTGGCGGCACCGTCTATAAGGTCGAGAGTGTCTACACCAACAACCCCGAAGGCCACACCTGTAAGTTCAACCGGGAAGTGGCTACCGCTACCTACCTGAAATCCGCCGCCGATTGCCAGAACGCAGCCGTCTACTACAAGAGTTGCTCCTGCGGCCAGCATGGCGAAGAGACCTTCACCTATGGCGATGTGGATTCGACCAACCACACCGGCACTCTGGGCACTGAGTGGAAGCACAGTGAGACCAGCCACTGGCAGGAATACAGCTGCTGCGGTGCTCATGGCGAAGAAACTGCCCACACCGGCGGCAATGCGACCTGCACCGAGCAGGCTGAATGCTCCGTCTGCCATGTGAAGTACGG
>CAZMAZ010000232.1:0-2618 GCA_964564255.1 uncultured Clostridium sp.
CAAATTATATTATCGAAAGAAACGCAATTTCTTGCGTAAACGGACACGATAGATGACGATAAAACGGGTCAGGACAATGTCCAAAAGGACAAATGCCACGTTTCCGACCGCAAAAAGCAACACTTCCAGCCATATGCCTTCAATATCTATGTTAAGGATAAAGAAGGAGACTGCTTCCACCACCGCCAATGCCAGATTAAAAATCACGATTTTACATACCCAAACCACGGCATTTGGCAAACGGGTACGTTCCAGTGCTTGCTTGATCATGGGATAGGGTCCCGCAAGTGAAATATAAAGCAATGCCGCGTTTTTATCCGGCAAAAGAAGCAACGCCAAGATGCCGGTGGCAAGATAGGTCATCCATGGCCATGCGCCGCCGTATTCCAGCACCAAAATAACGCCGAGAAAACAGGTCATCGCACAAGCGGACAAATCCAGCACTCCCGTCAAAGCCCCGAGGTACAGAATCACTACGCCAAATGCGCAAAAAACCGCAGAAAGTGCCAACTTCTTGGCAGTCCGCATACTCTGCCCCGCCATATCAGCAACACCGGATCAGGTCGCCGCCCATACATTCACAACAACTGTCAAGACAAAGGAGCGTTCCGCATGTATTACAGATTGTGTCAGCGTTGGAATTTGTGTTTGATGTGCGATAGCCACCATAGCCGCCCATCATATTACGCATACGTCCCTGCGCATCCCGATATTCCGCATTACTCGGATTCATGGCACACGCCTGGTCAATGTAGTTCATTGCATCGGCATTTCTGCCCATTTGCATGCAAGCAATTCCCATTAAATAGTTCCATTCGGCGCCGCGATCTCCCGGATGGACATTGTCAAGCAACACCATCGCATCGCTCGGTCGCTTATTGCTTAAAAAGGCACGCACCTGCCGAAAGGTTTCGGTATTGGCACCGTAATCCGAAGAGCTGCTTGTATTGCTGCTGCTTTGATAATTGCTGCTCCCGCTTCCTGTACTGCGACTTCCGCCATTTGCCCGCATCTCTTTAATTTGGTCGTAGGCGGCATTCACTTCTTTCATCTTCTCACTTGCAACATCGGCAAGATCGGAATCCTTATACTTATCCGGATGGTACTTACGTGCCAATGCCCGATATGCCTTTTTGATTTCTTCATCGGTCGCGTTCGGGGATACGCCCAGTACCTCATACGGATCTTTCATCTTGTTCTCTCACTTTCTTTGCTTTTTGCTTTTCTTTTTTCTTTCGCTTTTTTTGCCCGCGTCGATTGGGAATACCGAAAAAATCATATTCGGGTTCGCCGTCTCCAAGCACAATTTCCGCTTGTGCGGGCAACCCGTAATAGACAATATTATCAATCAAGCCGTGCAAAACATCCTGCCCGTTCCATTCTATCAAATCAAGGGCTTGTTCTGCGGCGGCAAGTTCACCGATCAACACATCCAGTGTGCCGCGCATATATGCACGGTCATGCGGTCCAAATGCGCCGAGATAGCGATAGGGATTATAACGGTCACGCCGAATGTCCTCTTCCAAATCATCAGCGGCATCCAGAATATACAACCATCTGCCGTAATGCAATCCCATATTGTAGGCAATTCTTGCCTTATCCCCGGCAAATCCGAGGGAAAACAGGCGTCCCATCATGGTGCCGAACAAATCTGCCGGTTGATCAACCGAGGCGACACATTCCCGCTCCAATTTAGCCAACGCCGTCATGGATTCGGCAATGATGGCATCCGCATCCGAAAGAGATTTGCTCAAACGGCGTTTTGCCCGCTTTCGCATATGCCGCGCAAAAGGCATGGCAAGCATGGCTTTCAAGCGCGCCCCACCGCGTTCGTCCTGTCGGTCGTCGGCGCATTTATAATAGGTTAAAAGTGCACTGATGCAGGCACACAGTACCAAATCTTCGTTGCACTTCATGTAATGTCGTTTACGGAAAGGGTGTGCGATACAGCGCTTTCGCCCAAAGGTCGGCGTTTCTCCGCGCAAAGCAACGCGCAACAGCGCAAAAAATGTCATATCATAACTGAGCGCCATACGTGAGCACTGCCCCGTACAGCTTCCCATGGCGCGACAAAGTCCGCAATATGCCGCACGGTAATATTCGTTTTCCACAACCCGCAGACGCGGTGTCATTGCACGGATATACCCGAACATTTCTTTAATTCCTCCTGTTTTCGCACCGTTTACAAAAAAAGGATTCCAACATTGCTACTGCATGATGCTGAACCCTTCTTTTGTTCCGTAGTAGGCGGTAATTCGGTTTTCAATGCAATGCCGTACAATTCGCGACTCTCGCCGCGCTTCGGCATATTGCCTATCAGTCTTTTTCCTTGATTTCCAGAACCTTTTTACCGTCGTAGAAGCCGCAGACTTTGCAAACGCGGTGTGCGCGGACCAGATTGTTGCAATCGGGATTCGAGCATTTCACCAGACCGGGTGCAGTCAGATTGTTGTTATTGGATCTTCTCTTATCTCTGCGTGCTTTTGAAACCTTTCTCTTCGGTACTGCCATACCTACACCTCCTCTTTGGCGTACAGGCGTATGTACCGTACACCGATGATATTGTTATAAAGGGTACCTCTAAAAATTCATCGCACGCAGATTCGGCGAGATCTTTT
>CAZMAZ010000233.1:0-2595 GCA_964564255.1 uncultured Clostridium sp.
TGTTCAGAATGACACGGCGGGGGCGCCGCAAGCGGCAGACCGCGAAGCGGTGGAGAGATTGCAAATCAAGAATCGGCATCGAGCAGTCTGCCCGCAACCGGTTTGTCAAATTTTTCCCGACGCTCTCCCGAAAGCCGCATCATCTCCCGCAGCTTCTCGGCGTCCCCCGCGGCAAGCGCTTGCCGCAAGGTGGCAAATGCATTGGAAAAGTTGTCCATTTCCGTAAGCAGTGCCTCGCGGTTCCAAAGAAACAGCTCGCTCCACATCTCATCATTGATTCGCGCAATGCGTGTCAGGTCACGGAAGGAATCGCCTGTGTATGCTTCCAGCCCGGGGCGGTCGTTTGCGCACATAAGCGCAACCGCAATGCAGTGGGTCAGCTGTGACAAAAATGCAATCATACGGTCATGCTCCTCGGGAGAAAGGCGACTGACGCGGTGAAATCCCAGCACCTCACCCAGCTGCATGCACAGAGCAATGCCTGCCGCTGTATTGCGTGCGGTCGGAACGACAATGTAATTGGCGCCGCGAAACACGCTGTCATCGCTGTTTTCCACCCCGCTTTTTTCTCTGCCCGCCATGGGATGTGCGGCAATAAACTCCGCCCCCTGCGGCATCAGACTCTGCACGCGGTCAATGACACTGCATTTGACACCGGTCACGTCGGTCACAAGCGTCCCCGGCGCAATCAGATGTCCGTATGTCTCCATCCATTCAATCAGGGTATGCGGATACAGTGCCAGCACAATCAAATCGGCTCGGGCAATCTCTTCTGCCGAGACCTCGGTGCTCCCGCCCGCCAAAAAGCCGTGCGATATGGCAAAATCCAAATCCTTTTGCTCCTTGGTAATCGCGTAAACGGCATACCCGCGCGCGCTCAATGCTTTGGCATAACTGCCGCCGATCAAACCCAGTCCCACAATCAAAACACGTGCATGCCTGTCCAGCCTGTCAAGTTTCAGCTGCATTCTCTTCCTTTCCTTCCTTCCCTTCCTTTTCTTCCTTTTCTTTATCTAACCCGTTTTCCATATGCAAGGTTACATGTAAGCCGCGAAGCATTTCCCAAAAGGCGGGCATGCTTTTCGCAACGCATTCGGCGCCGTCAACAGTGCCGCCAAGCGTGCAAAGCAATACGGCAAGCGACATGGCAATGCGGTGGTCATTGTGTGAGCAAAGCAGATCGGTCGGCGCATGGGGCGCAGAAGGCGGAATGCGTATTTCGTTTTCCCCTACCGTAATCTGTACCCCGCACTTGGCAAGCTCCTCTGCCATTGCCGCACCGCGATCGCTTTCCTTCAGACGCAGACGCGCCGTATCGGTCAGCACACCGCCGTGATGCAGTGCCGCCACCACGCAAAGAATCGGGGCAAGGTCTGGACAGTCCGCAACCGACAAGCTGCAATATTCTTTGCCGAGACGGGACATATAGGATCTCCACACGCGATCTCCCTGCAACGCATCATCGAGATAGGGTGCAAATTGCACCTCGCCTCCGAGCATTCCCAACGCCCCGAAAAAGGCGGCGGCGGATTCATCTGCCGGTACAACCAATCGTTCTTTGGGTGTGTGTCCTTTCCCGCCGGGATTAACAAGAAGATACCTTCGTTCGTTCTGCACCAAAACAGGATGACCGAACTTTTCCAGCGTCGCAACCGTCATATTAACATATGGTAGACTTTCCAACTTATCGGTTAACTGCAACACACCGGGTTCCTTCAGATGCGGCATGACAAGCAAAAGCCCGGAGGCAAATTGACTGCTGATATTGCCCGCAAAGGTGAACTCGCCCCCCGTCAAGGGTCCGCAAACCCGAAGCATGCTGTCGCTCTTTTCCCATAGCAGTCCGCGTTCGCGGCAAATTTGCTCATAAACCGAAAGCGGACGCGCAAGCAGGCGCGGCGCCCCGATGAAGGTCACGGGACGGGTCCCCAGCAAAGCAAAGGGCAAAAGCAAGCGCAATGTGGTGCCGCTCTCATCGCAATCGAGCACCGTTTCCCCGTCTTCGTCCACAGGCAGCATGTGGGGATCGATACCGTAAATCTCGGCGCATCCCCTCTCTCGGTCAAGCGTTATTTGCACACCCATGGCGCGCAAGCATCGAACGGTTGCGCGAATATCCCGATTGTCGGGCAAGCAATCAATCACCGTACGCCCCTTTGTGAAGGCGGCGGCAATCAAATACCGATGTGCCATGCTTTTGGATGTCGGCAGCCGCACTTCTCCGTAAGGTATGCTTTTTTCAATTGTCACCCGCATGTGCGATCTTCCCTTCTCTCCGTTCGAATCCAGCAAACGGTCCAGTGCCTCACAGTATCCCGCAAAGCCGTGTCCCGCAATGCAGTCGATGCAAGCGGCGCGCACATAGCTTTTCCGACGGAAGGGCTCTCGCTTATTCACGTCCGAAATATGCACCTCCACCGTCGGAATTCCAACCGCCTTCAGCGCATCCAGCAGTGCAACCGATGTGTGCGTGTACGCCGCGGGATTCAAAATAATACCGTCCGCCCTCCCGTATGCGTTCTGAATGGCATCTACCAAAGCCCCCTCGTGGTTGGACTGAAAAAATTCCACCCGTACCCCTCGCTTTTCCGCATG
>CAZMAZ010000234.1:0-2589 GCA_964564255.1 uncultured Clostridium sp.
CGTACCAGCTCCTCCCAAATTCTTTGGTCGACATCGGTACGCGCAAAGCGCTCCTTGATATGCTTGCCCAATCTGTCGCGAATTTCGGCGTGATCCAAAAGCTCGCTCACAATTTCGGTCAGCCGCTCGGGCGATGTGCCGTCCTCGGTGACCAGAATGCCCGCATCCGCGTCGGCAATTGCCTTTGCATTTTTATACTGGTGATTGTCGGTTACATTGGGCGACGGAATGATGATAGCCGCCTTTCCCATCTGTGCCACTTCGGAAAGGGTCATGGCACCCGCACGGCAAAGAATCAAATCCGCTTGCCGCATGCGCTCGGGCATGTCGTACAGATACGGACAGATTTCCACATTGAGACAGTTTGCGATTCCCATCTCGCTTGCCAGGGCAGCCGTCTCCTCATAATAGCGAGGTCCGGTGGCAAACACAAATCGCACCTCTCTCCGCTTTTTTGCCAGGTCGCGAAGCATATTCAGCACCATGCGATTAAAGACCGCGGCGCCACCGCTGCCGCCAAATGCCAAAACGGTCTGTCCTTTGCCCTTCTTGCCTTCATCCGCGGCAAAAGCCGCCTCGGCATCCCCGTCGGTAAAGTCACGCATCACGGGATTGCCGACGCAAACGATTTTATCGGTTTGCTTTTGGGAAGCGTCGGAAGCACAGAGACGGTCGACGGTTTCGGGGAAATTGACCAAAATGCGGTCAACATCCTCCCGAAGCATCCGCACCGCCAATCCGGGCGCCGCATTGGATTCATGCAACAGCGTGGGAATTCCCTTTTTGGCACCCGCTTTGACCACCGGCCAGCAGACAAATCCGCCCGTACCGATAATCAAATCGGGAGAAAATTCACGAATCAATGCCGCCGCTTGCCGCTTAGCGGAGACCATAAGCATAGCGACATATATATTTTTGGGAGAATAGAGCGGACGCGCCGCCCCCTTGATACGAATTCGCTCAAACGGATACCCTGCAAGCGGCACCAGCTCCGCCGCACGGTCGCTTTCTTCCTTGGAGCAGACAAAAAGAATTTCCGCCTGCGGACATTTTTCCTTGATGATTTGTGCTATGGCAAGCGCGGGATTGACATGCCCCGCCGTTCCGCCGCCGCTGATTAAAACACGCATTTTGATGTAAGTTCCTTTCCGATTTCTATTTCTATTTCTATTTCAATTTTGATTATATATTTCATCTTTCCTGATACGAATAGCGGGAAATACTGAGCACAATGCCCATTTCAAAAATTTGCATGGCAAGTGAGGTGCCGCCCGACGAAAAGAAGGGCAATGAAATGCCGGTATTGGGCATGGAATTGGTCACAACCGCGATATTGAGAGCGGTCTGCAGGGCAACCTTGGTCACCAATCCGAAAACCACCAGAGAAGAAAACTTATCCGGTGCGCGCGACGCAATTCGATACCCGCGCAGAAGCAGTGCAAGCACAAGCCCAATCACCAGTGCCGCGCCGACAAATCCGAGCTCCTCGCAAACAATGGCAAAAATAAAGTCGTTTTGCGGCTGTGAGACATAGCCGTATTTCTGACGGCTGTTTCCCAGTCCCAGTCCGAACACACCGCCGGAGCCGATGGCATACAGCCCCTGCAGGGTTTGCCATGCCGCACCGAGCGGGTCTGCCTCTTCAATATGCAGCCAGGTGTGAACGCGCTTTTGCGCATAATCCGAGACCAGCAAAATAAAGGAAGCCCCAGCCACACCGATACCGGTAATCGCGCCCATCCACTTTTTGCTTGCCCCGCCAATCACCATCATCACCAAACCCAACACGCCGATGATAATGGTACCCGACAAATGCTTTTCCAATGCTACCAAAACGCAAATCAAGCCGAGCGCACATCCCGGAATCAGAATGCCGTAGCGAAAACGTCCGCCGAATTTTTGCGTGTCCGAGAGCTTTGCGTCGTATTTGGAATACAGAAGCGCCAAAATAAGCACCACTGCCATCTTGGCAATTTCGGAGGGCTGAATGGTAAACAGCTTGAGGTCAAGCCAGCGCTTGGCGCCGCCGAAAATGGTGCCCGTCACCAGTACAAGCAAAAGCAAAATCACCGAAATCACATAGATTGCCACCGCAAACACGCGCCATGTCCACAGTCGGGCTTTGAGCACAAAGGGGACCGTAATCAAAAGCGCCGCCACAATATAAAGCAAATGGCGTGAAAAGTAAAACATGCTGTTGCCGTGATGCTCTGCCGCATAAATCGAGCTGGCACTGTATGCCATCACCGCACCGTACAAAAGAAGTGCGGTCACAATCAGCAAAAAGGGCAGATCGATACCGCCGCGCGTCAGGACGCGCTCGTGCATCGCACCGTCGTCTCCGTGAATCTTCTCGCGATAGATCGGGTCACTTGTTTCAAAATATGCCTCTTCCCGTGCGTGAATCTGCTGTTTGTAATCATGCGCACGCTCGCGAACACCGGCAAAAAAGCCGCGCCGCTTTTCTCTGTTGTCGTCGCCGTTCTTTTTCTCTGCCACGGTACACCGCCTCCTTTCTTACACACAGTTTTTTATGTAGTATCTCGTTTCGTTTAAAAGTTTATGTCTTCGGTGGATGAGGTGTCGACC
>CAZMAZ010000235.1:0-2583 GCA_964564255.1 uncultured Clostridium sp.
TAAATCAGTTTTCCTTTTTCTTGCGCAAAACGATTCCTGCCGCACCGACAGAGAGAATCAGTGCAACTGCACCCATAACCGTGCCGCCGCAACCGCCCTTCTTGGAATCATCCGTATCGGTCGGGGCTTCGGATGTCGCAGGCGCTTCTGTTGTCGACTCAACATCATCCGTCGTGTCCACAACCGGATTCTGCTCAAGATAAATTTGCTCTGCCTTGTCTGCAATTTTAACAATTGCATGACCGTCGCCTTCGGTCACACCGGGAACATAATTTTGATATACCCAGTTTAATCTTCCCAAAGGTGCAACATCGCCGTCAATATAGAAATCTTCCATTTCATCATAGATAGTGGTGCTGTCCGCAACCTTAAACTGCACATAGAGGCGGTCATACTGTTCTATACCAAGCAATTCCATCGGAACGGCAAGCATCATTTCACTTTCGGAAATACGATAGGAAACTTCGCCCGCAGGAGAGAATCCGTAAGCGCCGTCTATCCCGTCGTATTTTCCGATGACAGAAGCGGAATCACTCATTTTGTAGTTCAAAATATAGTCGTAACCGTACCATCCGGTCGAAGCATTGTCGGTATTCAGATAAATTTGCATCCAGCTTGTATTTTCCTCGTAGGCGGTAATTGCCTCTGCACATTTGACATAGAAGTACATATATGTGGTGTCGCTGGTGATTTTTACGGTTTGAATATCATTTCTGCCTGTATTATTGGTAAGCTGTTGTTTGCCAAACGACAAGCTGTCACGTGCAAAGGTATCGCCGGTCAAATCGGTATAAGCAACAGCAATTTGATCCCACTGCGAGAAGTCGCCGTTAACATCAATGGCATGACGTGCATCCTGTACAATCACGGGCGCTGCGCCTTTGAGAGCCGCGTTATTGTTGACCAATTGCATATAGTAGTTGTCAAAATATCCACCGCGCATCATTTCAATATCGCGGCTGTATTCGGGATTGCAGGTATCAACAAAGGCAATTTCATATCCGGACATCGCGCCTTGCCGTTGCGCAACCCATTCGTTCCATCCGGTAACCATAACGATTTTTGCATCTTTTGCAAGCGCATAGTCATATTGGCGTTGGAAGTTAATTCCCAACTTATAAGATTCCGAAGTCAACAGATCGGTGGTTCCGTCAAAGGAACGTCCGCGATTAACATCTTTTCCGGAACCGGTTGTCAAATCTCCGTAAATAGCAGAGGAGGAGAAGAGGCAGTTTCCGCTGTGCTGTGCAACAGATACGCTGACGGCTTCCTCTGCGCCGGACGCGTCCTTAAAGATTCTCTGCGGCCAAGTCCAATCCATCCACGGCAAGGAAGGCTCCTTTCGATTCGCCTCATTCGGCCATTGCGGAACGCGAATCGTAAAGAAATCATCAATATTATCAGAGGTTTCCGCAATAATCAGAGGCTTGCCGTCCAGCATAAACCAAGTATCGGAGCAATAATTCTCTTTATAAATTGCGGTATATGCCGATTTGACAATTCCCGCAGAACCGCTGTGTGTGTAAAGCACAACCTGAGGCGCATCATATCCTTGCTCATTCATCTCATGAAGTACTTTCATAACGGTTTTCAAGTTATCCAAGTACAAATAACCGTTGGTAACATCCATATAAAGGAAATCGACATTGGCATTGGTCAAAAGCTCCATATGCTTGCGAATGACCCATTCATCACTGGAATAATAATAACCGTAAAGAGGTTCCGCGAAGAAGTGCATAGCACCTTGCGGGCCCCACGCGCCGCATTTAAGAGAGCCGGCATCTTTGCCATATTGCAGGATAATTTTGTTCATATCATAGATGCCGCTGTCCCCATGTTCTCCAAGCCAAAGGAAATAGAACAGTCCCACATAGTGTTCCCCGTTTTCACCGTATACCCCAACGGTCTGCAAATCGCTGGTGTATTCCTTGGCGCCGCTGACGCGAATCTTGGTGTAGGTGGTGGTGTACTGGGAAAATTGGTTATAAGTCAAGCGATCCAGGTCGTCGGTTGCGGCAAACCCGCCACTGATGTAGTTCAAGCTGCCATCGACCGTATAGGTCTTTCTTTCACCGTTCAATTCGTACGAAATTTCAATCAATTCCGCATTTTCTCCCGCGTGCTTATAGGTCAACGTACCTGCGTAATTATCCGCCTCGGCAACCAAACGGTCGCTGTCGGAGAGCGATTGCAGGTTGTTTGCCTGTTCGGAAATAACACGCGTCGGGACATTTGTGCCGTTTTGCCGATTTGCGGCTACCGCGAGAAGCGCTACCGCGCAAAGACCGATACAAAGGGCGATCGACACAAGGATCAGCCAAAAATTCTTTCGTTTCATCGTGGACTCCTTTTGTTTTTTTGCACCGCTTTTGGGATGCAATCATTTGGTACACTCCCATTATAACAAATTATTTTTGATATTGCAAGTGCTTTTTGTGATTTTTGTTCGTTCTTGTCTGAGATTTTCTCTTATAATGCAACATATGCCGAACAGTAAACATATTTTTTCCAATCTAGGCAAAATATTGCCTTACATATGCTCCAAAGCCTGTTTGGTTTGCTCGTCCTCAAAGCGTCTGGTGT
>CAZMAZ010000236.1:0-2507 GCA_964564255.1 uncultured Clostridium sp.
TGAGAGCTATTTAAGTCAAGATGCTGCGGCAGTAAAGGGGTATTTCTCCAACGCTCAAATTGATGCTAATGGTGAAATAACTAACTATGAAGAGCTTTTACGTCTCAATATGGAGATGTATAATGCAGAGGTTAGAAAATATAATCTTGCGGTTGACGGTAAAACTCTTACTGATGAGGAAGCTGAAGCCCTAAAAGTTCAACTTGAGACTGCAAAGACTCTCTTTGAAGCTCGTCAAGCGGCTCTTGAACAATACGAAAATACTCTCGATGAAATCAGAGATATCACTGATAATATTGAAGAGAACGCTCGTTCTATCGCAGACAAAAAGCTCGAAGAAATTAAGTATAAACTTGAGATTGTTATAGATGTTAAATCTATGTATGATTCCCTAAGAGACCTTGAGAAAGAAATTGCGGAATCCTTTGGAGATGCGTTAACCCATGGTTTAAAGAGCGCTTATCTATCTGCAGAGGGCGCAAAAGCTGAGGCCGCACTTCTTCCCGACTATGAAAATCAATATGCAGAACTTAAAGCTCTTTATGAAAGCACCACCGATGATGCAGATCGTCAAGCTATCATGGAAGAGATTCAAGACCTGCAAGGAAAGATTATCGACTCTGCCTCTGCTCTTGTTGAATGGGCCAACTCTATTGAAGATATTGTCCCTGATGCAGTAGATGCGGCCGCCGAGCGGTTTGCGGCATTTACCGATCAATTAGAGCATAATACCTCAGTTCTTGATACTATTAAAGAGCTTTATGCACTTCAAGGCGTAACTTATAAAACTATGGATGGTTTTAATCGTCTATAGAAGGTAAGTCAAGAGAAGCTTGAAGCTCAGGTTGCTTCTGCCGTCCTGCAAAAAGGATGGTATGAAGAGGCTCAGTCTCATCTGGCTGAAGCACAAGCTAGATTAGATTCTCTCAATGGCGATGAAACCGATCCTCGCTATGATGCTTATAAGAAAGCAAGAGATGCCTATCTAGAAGAGTTTAATGAAGCTCAAGAGGCTTATCTAACTTCTGCAAAAGAAGCTATGGAAACAGCTAAAGATATGTACACTCAATAGATTGAGCAAGCAGTCTATGAGTTCGGTCAGGCTATTTCTGATGGTATCGGTCTTGATTTGCTGCAAGAGCAATATGATCATTATATCGAGGAGAATGAACGGTATTTAGATACTGTTAATGAAGCCTATGAGGTTGCTTCTTGGTATAATAAGCTTTAGAAAGACATTGATGAGTCTACTAATAGTGCTCAAACATAGAGATTAAAAGCTCTACAGGAAGAGATTGATGCTCGTCGAGAGAATAATACTCTTTCTGAGTATGACCTTGAGATTCTTGAGGCTAAGTACAATGTGCTGCAAGCATAGATGGCTCTTGAAGATGCTCAAAATGCGAAGAATAATCTCTAGCTCGTAAGAGATAGCCAAGGTAACTGGAATTATCAGTATACCGCTGATTAGAATAAGATTGCGGACGCCGAGCAAGGGTTGCTAGATGCCTAGAATGAATGGTACAATATAGCTAAAGATCAGGTGACTGATATCACTGGTGAAATTGTTGCCATGTGGAAAGAATGCTAGGATAAGGTTAAAGAGATTTATGAAGATGATAATCTCACTTATGAGGAGAAACTGGCCGCCGCAGAGGAAGTCCAAAGATATTATTCTGAGAAAGCCAAGTATCTTGAAGAAGAGAAGAATTAGGCTATCGCGGATATGAATGAGGCTGGTAGTGAAGCTCTTATTGAGATAGCTGATTAGACTGGTGCTTTAATCACTAAAGATATCAAGCAAGTCGGCACAGATTATGCTTGGAATATGGGTCAGATTTATGAGGTCACAGACGAGTTCTTTAATCAATAGCTAACCGAATTACTTGATACCGCTAAGGGTAATTTAGACAGCTACAATGATACTGTTTCTAATGTGGCAGATGAAACTGGCACCTCTCTTGGCAAGCTAGACGAAGTTACTAATTAGGTATCTGACTCTACCGATGAACTGCGGGAACGCGGGCTCGATGCCGCAGATGCTCTATGGAATTAGATCGATGCAGCTCAAAATGCTTCTGATAGTTATCTTGATTTAGCAGATTCTATTTGGGAGGCCGTATACGCTATGTAGGCTCTTGCCGCAGAACAAGCAAGTTACGCCGCTTCACAGGCTGGAGCATTGAGTGGAAGTTCTAGCGGTAAGAATTATGATGCTAGTACCGACTATTCTGGCGTTATTATGGATGGTATTGCGAATGGTTGGTTGCAGTATGGTAGTAGTGCTTATAACGAACTATTCGAGCAACGTGAAAATAAGATTGATGGCGAAGGATTAAGCGAAGACTATTATATCAGTCGTGGCGATGAAGCTGATGATAGATTTAGCGGCGCTGGTTCTGTAAATCAATATGATAGTGAAGAAGAGTGGAGAGATAAACTTCATAATCTTGGTATTAGCGGTTTCGCAACTGGTGGATACACTGGTACTTTTGATGATGCAAGAC
>CAZMAZ010000237.1:0-2495 GCA_964564255.1 uncultured Clostridium sp.
GAAGGGAGGAAAAAGCATGTTTTACGATTTGCAAGCAGATGTGATTGACATTGGTGCCGAAGAGCTTTGTGAATATTTGTACGGAAGCCAGGACCTGGGCAGTCGTCGGCACGGTGTTGCTCTTGCGGATATGCGACGCAAAACGGACTCCGACCGACTTTCTTGTGAGCTTATGGCAGGTGGTATTTGCTACCGTTTGCATGCAAACCGCACGCTGATTACCGAAGAAGAGGGTCGAATTGTGCTTGAGCAAACCGGCACGGTTGAGCACGGTGCGGATCGGGAGCGTGTCAGCGCCGGTTGGCGGTTCTATTTGCGTCTGCTCGGGTTCCTTACCTGTGTTGCCCAATCCCTTTCCGCTGTTGAGCTTCGGCTTTCTCTGCAAATGCGTCGAACCGATTTAACTGTGTCGGAAACAACGGTACAAACGGTGGATGAATTGCGCCTTTTCTGCGTGGGGGCACTTGTGAAAACAGAACACCGTTCGCGCTTTTTACGCCAAAGACAGACTGTGTGTTTGCCATCTGCCGCCGATGCCTGCTTTCCGTATCCGCAGATGCGCGAGGGACAGGAAGAGCTGATTCGCGAATGCTATCGGGATTTGTGCGCGGGCATACGGTTGTTTGCCGAAGCGCCGACCGGAATCGGGAAAACGGTTTCCACGCTCTATCCCGCGGTCAGAGCTTTGGGAAAAGGCGCGATTGACCGGGTCTTTTACCTGACCGCAAAAGCGAGCACGCGGGTCGAGGCATTCAATGCCTGCAAACAGCTTTATCGCGGCGGCGCGATGCTTCGCTGTATTATTTTGTATGCCAAGGAACAGCTTTGTCCGCATGCAATTCGACATACGGAGAACGGACGGCTTTGCAGTCGGGAAAATTGCCGATTGGCGGAGGGATATTATAAGCGCGCGGAACAGGCATTGTTTTTTATACTCGGCAAACGGTTTGGCTACACGAGAGAGGTTATTATGGAAGCGGCGGAAAAATTCGAGGTATGTCCGTATGCGCTTTCACTGGATTTGTCTTTTTTCTGTGACATTATTATATGCGACTATAACTATGTTTTTTCACCGACTGTCTGCTTGAAACGGTATTTTGATGCGGAGACGGGCGAAAAAGGGAGATATGCTTTTTTAATTGACGAGGCGCACAATCTTGCCGATCGCGCACGTGACATGTATTCCGCGAAATTGACGCTGTCCTCTTTGCAAAAGCTGGCACAGCTGGTAGAGGAGGTTCGGGAGACGCATTTGCAAAAAGAAACCGAAAAAGTAATTGTCGCGATGCGTTCCTTACGTTCACTTTGTGATCAAGAAATGCAATACGGAGAAGACGGAACCGCGCACGGATTTTACCACTGTTCCGAGCCGTTTCCCGATTTTTTGCAGACCTTGCAGACATATGCGGATACCTTGCGGCGTTGTATGTACGGGGCAGCGGATGCATCGGTGCGGGATGCTGTTTATGCCATGCACGCACAATTGCACGCTTTTCGGTGTGCGCTTGCATATCATGAAAACAGTGCTTTGTTTTATGTCGATGTACTCGGTGAGGAGACGACTGTCGGGTATTACTGCTTGGATCCGTCAAAAATATTGGATCATCTGCTTGCGAAAGCAAAATCGGCGATTTTGTTTTCGGCAACCTTTTCGCCCCTGGAGTACTATGTCAATCTGTTGGGCGGTGGGGCACATGCCGCGCAGATTTCCTGTCCATCGCCTTTTTCAAGCGATCATCTTTGCTTGATTGCCGCCGATTTTGTCGGCACGCGTTACGAGGAACGTGAGAAGTCTTACGGTCGCATTTGCGCGGCGATTGCCGCGGCGGTGTCGGCAAAGGCAGGAAACTATATTGTATACTTTCCATCCTATTCTTATATGGAAAAGGTTTATACGCGGTTTACGCAACAATATCCGAAGGTTTGCACGGTTTGCCAAAGTCACAAAATGCAAATACGGGAACGGGAAACCTTTTTGTCCTTCTTTCAAGCGGACACGGGAAAATTGCGCATTGGCTTTTGCGTTCTCGGCGGCATGTTTTCGGAAGGAGTGGATTTACCCGGTAACCGTTTAATCGGCAGTCTTATTGTCGGGACCGGGCTTCCCGGTATTTCCACCTATCGCAATCTTCTGTGCGAATATTACAACAGAGAAAACGGGGAAGGCTATGCTTATGCGTATGTTTGCCCGGGCTTTGCCAATGTTTTGCAAGCGGCGGGACGCGTGATCAGAACCGAACAGGATCGGGGCATTGTGGTATTGATTGATGACAGATATACAACAGAACGGTATCTTTCGCTCTTTCCGAAGCACTGGAAAAACCTTCATATTGCAGGAAATCCAAATTCACTTGCAAAAATCGCGCAGGAATTTTGGAATAACGGGGAATAAAAAATATATTTTACATTTTTGTGAAAATAAACTTGCATTTTTGGGGGCTTCGTGGTATAATATACGCAGATCGTCTTGCATAGCAAGACCTGTGGCTTCGCCC
>CAZMAZ010000238.1:0-2468 GCA_964564255.1 uncultured Clostridium sp.
CGCTTTGCTGTCGGCTTCCTTCCCTTCCAACGTGGCAAGCATGTCGGCTATCACCTGCTCCGCAAGCGATTTGAAGTCAAACTGCGACACAAAGGCAATCGCTTCCTCTATTTTCCGGTCCGGGATGCGATACAGAAGCAGAGAGGCTTCCAAAAACGACTTGACCTTGCGGTCGATTGTAAAATACACATCGCAGGGCACCGACATGTAATTGCGGATAATGCCCGCAGAGGCAATCTCGCGCTCGTAAAAGTCCTTTGCCTGCCAGTGCGGCAGGGATTCGCGGAAAATGTCTCCCAGCTTATAGGCAATCATATGATAGATGATTTCGGACGAATTGGGCAATGAATAGGCGGCGTTGTACAGCTTGCGCACATTTTCGTTGGATTCCGCCATGTACAGCTGCAGTGTGGTTTCGGCGGCGTAAAGTAAAATTTTGTCGTCGGTCTTGTCGCGCACAAGGGCTTCGGCAAACGAAAACTGTTCTTCCAAAGCATATTTGACCAAATCGCAAACAATGCTTTCTTTGGTCTTGTATGCGTAAACAACCGAGCCGACATTCATCTCCGCTTCCTTCGCAACCCGCTGAAGCGTCGATTTTTCGTACCCGACCGTTAAAAACAGCTTCGCCGCCACCTGTAAAATGTGTTTTCTGACGGCTTCAATATCATATCCTTTTGCTCCCATGATGCTCCCCTTCCCTTCGGGTGCCCCTCTTGCCCGACGCAAATTCGGGAACCGGCAACCCGCTGTGTTATAAAACATTTATTTTGTATTGTATAATGCGTTATACATCCTTTTTATTATATCATATACAATCGGTCATTACAAGTGTTTTTCAAAAAAATTTCAAAAAAATTTCGCCGCCTCGGGGTAAAAGGCGGCGATAAAATTACGGGCGGTCGGTGACCGATTGGTTCCCGTCCGCAAACACGACACCGTCGGCATTTTCCACCCGAGAGATGCGGTCACAGCCGAGAAAAGCGTCTTTTTCGATCTGAACCCCACCGTTTGCGGGGAAAATCACGGTCTGTAGGGCGCCGCATTTGGCAAACGCGGAGGCGCCGATGCGCGCAAGAGAGGGCGGGCAGGCAAGCGTTTCCAAGCCGACACAGCCGTAAAATGCCTGCATGCCGATTTCGGTCAGCGCCGATTGCGCCCCAAAGGTCAACGTTTTCAGATTGACGCATCCCATAAATGCCAGGTCGCCGATGCGCTCGCAGGCATCGGGAATGCGTATCGCGCAAAGACGCTTGCAGCCGTAAAAGGCGCGCAAGCCGATTGCTTTGACCGTGTCGGGAAGCGAAATCGATTGCAGAGAGGCGCAGTCATAAAACGCATGGTTTTCGATGGTGTCGCACCCCGACAAAACCGTCACCTCGACAAGGGAGGTCGGCATATATCCCGCGGTAAACACATAGGACGCCGCCCCGAACAGGTAGCCGAGAAAGCCGTTCTCGCCGCCGTCCCCGACAAACGGCAGTGACAGGGCGGCAATTGCCGCGCAATCCTCAAAAAGCCCCCGTCCCATGGCGGTCACGCTTTGCGGAATTGCCATTTCGGTAATGCCCGACCCTGCAAAGGCATAGGCGCCTATGGTCTTGACACTGCCGCCGATGGCACAGTACTGCATGGCTTTGCAATTATAGAAGGCAAAATCGCCGATCGCGGTCACGCCCTCGCCAAGCGATACGCAAACAAGGTCGTTGGCGTCGCAAAAGGCATACGCGGGCACTTCGGTTTCCGCATACAGAAGGAGGTATTCCAGCGACGACGGCACATATAGCGCATGATCGCCGTAATCCGCCGCGCCGAACAGATAGCCCAAAAAGCGATTGCCGTCCGCTCCCCCGTACAGGCGCGGTATCATCAATGTGCGCAAGGAGTTGCACGCGGCAAGCGCGCCCGCTTCTACGGTCTGCACCGATACGGGCAGATAGAGGGCTGTCAGTGTATCCTTCTCTGCAAAGGCTTCGGCGCCGATGCCGACCACCGGTTTGCCGTCAATCGACGCGGGAACGCGAACCACGGCATCGCTTCCGTGATAGGCAACAATCATTGCCCCCTCTTGCGTTTCCGTGTAGGTAAAATCGGTCGCCGCCGTGTCGGGCGTGGAGGCAAATATACTCTCAATGCGCGCGGGGTACGGATTTTCGCTTTTCTCGGCATCGGTCACGGTCGGTACCTGCAAATCGGTTACCGTGCCCGGACGGTCGTCGCTCTCTTTTGCGCATCCGCAGGCAAACAGCAAAATCCCCGCTAATATGCCCGCCGTTATTTTGTATTTTCTCATGATTCCCTCGTTTTTCTTTTTTCTCTTTTTATCAAAATTTCATCAAAATAGGTTGCCTCTCGGCATCTATCGTATATTGTATCACAGTTTTGCGCTTTTGTCAATTGATTTGCGCCCATGGCAAAAATCTTTATCGCTTTTTCACGCTTTCCTATTTGCCCTGTTTGGGATTGGG
>CAZMAZ010000239.1:0-2433 GCA_964564255.1 uncultured Clostridium sp.
ATATTCCAGCGAGCAAAGAGAATGCGTGATTCCTTCCAGTGCGTCCTGAATCGGATGCGCAAAGTCGTACATGGGGAAGATACACCACTTGGTCCCCTGGCGGTGATGCTCAACGTATTTGATACGGTAAATGACCGGGTCACGCATGCAGAAGTTGCCGGAGCCGAGGTCGATTTTGGCGCGCAGTGTGTATTTTCCTTCGGGGAATTCTCCGTCTTTCATGCGTCGGAACAGATCCAGACTTTCCGCAATCGGGCGATCGCGCCACGGCGAAACGGCAGGATGGGTCAGGTCGCCGCAATATTTCGGATCGCGAAAATCTTCGGCGGACAGTTCGCAGACATATGCCAATCCTTTTTCAATCAGTTGCACTGCAAATTCGTAGTCTTTTTCAAAATAGTCGGACCCGTAAAAGAAACGGTCACCCCAATCAAACCCCAGCCAATGAATATCCTCTTGAATGGCATCCACGTATTCGGTATCCTCCTTTGCGGGGTTGGTATCGTCCATACGCAGATTGCAAAGACCGCCGTATTTGCGAGCGGTTTCGAAATCAATGACCAGCGCCTTGCAGTGTCCGATATGCAAATAGCCGTTCGGCTCCGGCGGGAAGCGCGTGTGCACCTTCATGCCGGGATTTGCCAATAGGTCTTCTTGAATGAAATCGTAAATAAAGTTAGAACTGTTCTCAGCCATTTTTTTATCCTCCGTAATTTATTTTTCAAAGGCTTTGGTAAAAGGCGCAAATCCGTGCCCGTGTGCGTTCTTCTCCGAGAATCTGCATAACCGTCCACAGATCCGGCGCATTCAGCTTTCCGGTAACGGCAACACGCAGAAACATGGAAATATCGGCAACGCTTCCGCGATAGGCGGACGGGTCCGCTTTATATGCCTTCATGTCGGCGGTGTAGCCGAGGGATTCTGCCAGTGTCTTGATTTTTTCAAACCAGGTGTTCATGTCGTCTTGTATCGAGAAGGTGGCAAGGAATCCGTCCAGTGCGGCACGAATATCGTTGCAATCAAATTTCGGGTCAATGGCGTCTTGCACACAGAACAACCGATCGTAGAAAAATCCCATATACGGCTTTGCATCGGCAAAGACAGCCAAATCCTTACGCGGCTTTTTGCCGCCGCGCCCGATTGCAAAAATGCGTTCCGCGTATGCGGGATCGGCAAAAAGCAGGTCGCCGAAGGTCGGGTCATAGACGGTTGCCCAATCTGTAATTTGTTTTGTTATTTCGGCAGCACTCATACGAGACAATACGTTTTTGGAAACGTCGTTCAATTTATTGAAATCAAACAGACATCCCGAATTGCTCATTTTTTTCACGTTGAAAGGGAAGTCGGTAAACGGCTTGTCCGGGTTTTGCGCATGCCATTCTTCATAATTGGAATTGAGTAGCGTCATGATATATTCGCAAACGCAGTCGGGCGCATACCCCATGCGCGAATAATCGTCGACATTGGCGCCCATATCGCGCTTGGACAGCTTTTTCTTATTCCCGTTCTCGTCCAGCCGCATAATCTGGGAGATATGCATATATTTAGGCAAACGGAAGCCGAGATAAGAAAAGAGCTGCAGGTGCTTGGGCAGGCTGGGAAGCCATTCTTCGCCGCGAATGACGTGGGTGGTTCCCATCAGGTGGTCGTCGACCGCGTGAGCAAAGTGGTAGGTCGGAATACCGTCACTTTTCAAAAGGACAAAATCCTCATCGTTTTCCGGCAGCTCCAGTTTGCCGCGCACAAGGTCGGTAAAGGGGGTCTTTTTCGAAGGGTCGCCTTTTGCCAAAATGCGAAGCACAAAGGGATGCCCCGCGGCAAGATTTTCTTCCACTTCCGCGATGGTAAAGTTGCGTGCCGCAAGCATTTGTTCGCGCTTTGCTTCGGCTTCTTTTTCCCAGTCGGTGTTTTTCAATTCTTCTTTTTTATTGACCGACTGCAATGCATCCAGCTCTTCTTCGGTGGTAAAGCAAGGATAGGCAAGTCCGCGCCGCACCAAATCTTTGGCAAATACGTGATAAATCGGTCCGCGCAAACTTTGCTTGTAAGGACCGTAATTGCCGCGGTCGCTGATTTTGCCGTCTGCATCCAGAATGGCACCCTCGTCAAAATGAATTCCGTAGCGGGCAAGCGTGCGAATCAATCCTTCTGCGGCGCCCGGCACCTCGCGTTTTGCGTCGGTATCCTCAATGCGCAAATAAAAGACGCCGCCCGACTGGTGTGCAAGACGTTCTCCGACCACCGTGGGGAACAGACCGCCGAAATGAACGAATCCGGTCGGACTGGGGGCATAACGTGTCACCTTAGCGCCCTCGGGCAGATTGCGCGGCGGGTAAAGTGCTTCTATGTCCGCAGGGGATTGTGTGACCGCGGGAAAAAGCAGGTTGGCAAGATATTCGTAATCCATAGTTTGTATCTCCTGTTCTGAATTCT
>CAZMAZ010000240.1:0-2412 GCA_964564255.1 uncultured Clostridium sp.
CTCACCGACGCACAGCTCGCCGCCATGCTGAATATCACGGAGGCCGAGGTGCGCGAGCGCATCACCGCACTGGAAAAATGCGGCGCCATCCGCGCGTACAAGGCGCTCATCGACTGGGACAAAACCGACCGTGACTGCGTCACCGCCATCATCGAGCTGAAGGTGATCCCGCGCCGCGACGTCGGCTTCGAGGGCATCGCGGAGCAGATCATGACGTTCGACGAGGTGGAAAGCGTCTACCTCATGTCGGGCGGCTACGACCTGTCGGTGCGCGTCAACGGCCGCACGTTCCAGGAGATCGCCAACTTCGTCGCGCGCCGTCTGGCGCCGCTGGAGTCGGTGCAGTCCACCGCGACGCACTTCGTCCTGCGCCGCTATAAGGAGAACCACGTCCCGTTCCTGGACGAAGCCCCCGACGAGAGAGGAATTTTGTAAGCATGGATTATCAAAAGCTCATGAACCGCACCCTGCAGGAGCTTCCGCCCTCCGGGATTCGGCGGTTTTTCGACATCGCCAACGAGATGGAGGACGTCATCTCGCTGTCGATCGGGGAGCCGGACTTCACCACCCCGTATCACATCCGCGAAAAGGGCATCGAGTCGTTGGAAAAGGGCAAAACGTGGTACACGCCGAACGCCGGTCTGCTCGCCCTGCGCGAAGCGATTCGCGATTTTGTGGCACAGCGCACCGGCAACGCCTACGACCCGAAATCCGAAATTTTAGTCACCGTGGGCGGCAGTGAGGGCATCGACCTGTGCCTGCGCGCCCTCATCGAGCCGGGCGACGAGGTGCTCATTCCCCAGCCCAGCTTTGTCTGCTATGATCCGCTCACCCGTCTGGCGGGCGGCACCCCGGTGCCGATCGTCACCCGTGCGGAAAATGCGTTCCGCCTCACCGCGGACGAGCTGCGCGCCGCCATCACACCGCGCACCAAGCTGCTGGTGCTGCCCTATCCCGGCAACCCCACCGGCGCCGTCATGCGCCGTGAGCATCTGGAGGCGATCGCAGAGGTACTGCGCGGCACCGATGTTCTGGTGCTGTCGGACGAGATCTACAGCGACCTCACCTACGGCGACGAGGCGCACGTCAGCATCACGTCGTTGCCCGGCATGGCGGAGCGCACCGTGTACATCGGTGGCTTTTCCAAATCGTTTGCCATGACCGGCTGGCGGCTCGGCTACGCCTGCGGCCCGGCACCAATCTTAAAAATGATGACCAAGCTGCATCAGTATGCGCTCATGTGCGCCCCCACCACCGCCCAGCACGCGGCGATCGAGGCGTTGCGTCACGGCGAGGAGGACATCGCCACCATGCGCGCCGACTACGACACGCGTCGTCGGCTCATCGTGCGTGAGCTGGACGATATGGGTCTGACCTGCTTTGCGCCGGAGGGCGCGTTCTACGTGTTCCCCTCCATTCAGAAAACCGGCCTGACCAGCGAGGAGTTTTGCAAGCGTCTGCTGTATGAAAAGCACGTCGCCGTGGTGCCCGGCACCGCGTTCGGCGCCTGCGGCGAGGGCTTCGTCCGCATTTCCTACTGCTACTCGCTCAAGCACATCACCGAAGCGCTGTCGCGCATTCGCGAATTTTTGTCCGAATGCGGAGGTGCGCTATGAGCCTCACGTTTGCGGCACCGGCCAAGCTGAACCTGGCACTGGACGTCACCGGCCGTCGCGCCGACGGGTATCACACCCTGCGCTCGGTCATGCAAACCATCGACTGGTACGACACCATCACCATCGCCGCCTCGGCCGACGGGCAGTGGCACCTGACCTGCGACGGCGGTCTGCCGCAGGACGATAACAACATCGCCACGCGCGCCGCCAAGCTGTTTTGCGAGCGCGCCGGCGTTCCCTGCGCCTACACCGTGAGCATTCACAAGGAGGTGCCGGTCGAAGCCGGTATGGGCGGCGGCTCCTCCGATGCCGCGGCGCTGCTGCGCGCGTTAAGCGTGGTGATCCGCCACCCCTTCACGTCCGAGGATAAGCTGTCCATGGCGGCACAGCTCGGCGCGGACGTTCCGTTTTTTCTGGCAGGCGGCACCCTGCTGGCCGAGGGGATCGGCACCGAGCTGTCGCTGTTGCCGTCGTTGCCCAACTGCACCTTTGTGGTCATCAAGCCGGACGGCGGCGTTTCCACGCCGGAGGCGTACCGGCGACTGGACAGCATTCCCACACTGTACCACCCCGACATTGACGGCATGATCGCCGCCCTGCAGCAGCAGGATTTGCACGGCGTGGCGGCGCACATCGGCAACAGCTTTGAGTCGCCGCTGGAGCTGCCGCACACCGCGACGCTCACCGCCTTTCTGCGTGAGCACGGCGCACTGGCGGCGGCACTCACCGGCAGCGGCTCGGCAGTGTTCGGCGTGTTCGAGACCTCCCCTGCCGCCGAAGCGGCGGCCAAGGCGGT
>CAZMAZ010000241.1:0-2409 GCA_964564255.1 uncultured Clostridium sp.
CAACGTGAAGAATCTCGGCGGGGTGTAGGACGAAAGAGATTCTTCGCGAACGCTTGACAGCGTTTCCCTAAAATAAAATGAGCGGGAAAGGGCGAAAAATGCCCTTTCCCGCAAAGCGGTATATAAAACGGATGGGCTCACCGCGAAAGAGAAACGCCGGAAGCCGGCAAACAGCCCCGGCAAACAGCCCCGGCAAACGCCCCGACAAAGAGCCCGGAAATGAGAGAGAAATCATATGGCACAAAAGCAAGACTATTATGAGACACTCGGCATCGAACGAAATGCCGATGACGCGGAAATCAAGCGGGCATACCGTTCGCTTGCCAAAAAGTATCACCCGGATTTGAACCCGGGGGATAAAGCCGCCGAGGAAAAATTGAAAGAGATTAACGAGGCATTTGAAGTGCTCTCGGACCCGGATAAGCGTGCAAAGTACGACAGGTACGGGCATGCCGCCTTTGACCCGACACAGGGAGGCGGTGCAGGCGCAGGCTTCGAGGGATTTGGCGGATTTGAAGACATAGGCGATATTTTCGGCAGTATTTTCGGTGGCGGATTCGGCGGGTCACAGCGACGCCGCGACCCGAATGCCCCGCAGACCGGTGAAGATATTTACACACGCGTGACGCTGTCCTTTGAGGAGGCGGTGTTCGGCGTCAAAAAGGATATTAGCTACAACCGCATGAAACGGTGTTCGGCATGCGGCGGCTCGGGTGCGGCACCCGGCTCGCATCCCGAAACCTGCCCCGACTGTAAGGGACGGGGACAGCGCGTGGTCAATCAGCAATCCCTGTTTGGCAATGTACAGCGCGTCAGTACCTGCCAAAGATGTAACGGCAGTGGCAAAATTGTCCGCACCCCCTGCCAGACCTGCCGCGGCAGCGGTATGGAGCGGGAGACCTGCAATTTGAGCGTGGATATTCCGGCAGGCATTGACAACGGACAGAGCGTGCGCTTGGTCGGTAAGGGCAACGACGGCAAAAACGGCGGTTCCGCAGGCAACCTCTTTATGGAAATTTCGGTGCGGCAGAGCGACGTTTTCCGCAGAGAGGGCAGTCATGTTTACTGCGAAGTGCCGGTCACGCTGGCAGAAGCGACCCTGGGCGCGGAAATTGAAATTCCGACGCTGGAGGGAAGCGAAAAGTACGATTTGCCCGAGGGCACACAGCCGGGCGCAGTGATTACCCTGCGGCAACGCGGCGTTCCGGAGGTAAACGGACGCGGCAGACGCGGCAACCTGGTCCTGACGATTCGCGTGGTCGTGCCCAAAAACCTAAACGAAAAGCAAAAGGAAGCCATGCGTGCGTTTGCCGAAGCATGCGGGCAGGACAGTACGCGCAAAAAGCGCTTTCGGAAAAAATAACCCCCAAAAGCAAAAAGGAGGAAACCCGTGACAGACAAGGATTATGTATGTGAGGACTACGGCGACGAAAAGGAGTGGATCCGGCTCCGCGTCAGTGCGCCGCTTGAACAGCTGGAGACACTGAGCAGTGTGATGAGCATGATAAGCGAAAATCTGATGATTGAGGATTACAGCGACATCAGCCTGGAAACCTGCTACGGTGATTTGATTGACGAATCGATTTTGAATGCCGACAAAACGGTTGCCGCGGTTTCGGTGTTTTTGCCTGCGAGCGCAGGCGTGACCGACGTGCTTGCTTTTTTGCACGAACGGCTGCGCGCGTGCGAGATTGACGGCGAAGTGACACTGTCGGGCGTACATGAAGAGGATTGGGCAAACAATTGGAAGCAATATTATAAGCCAATCAAAATCGGATCGCGGCTGGTGATTGTCCCCGCGTGGGAGACCTATACCCCCGCGGCAGACGAGATTACGGTCCGCATGGACCCGGGCATGGCGTTCGGAACCGGAACGCATGAGACAACGCGGCTGGTGATTGGACTGTTGGAAGACTATGTCCGCGCGGGCGATTATGTGCTGGACGTGGGGACCGGAAGCGGCATTCTTGCCATTTGCGCCGCCAAATTGGGCGCAGAGGCTTGCCGCGCCTATGACATTGACCCGGTCGCGGTGCGTGTCGCAAGAGAAAATATTTGCGCGGAAGGGCTTGGAAATGTCACCTGCGACAGGTCCGACCTTTTGCGCGACGTTGACCTTGGGAAAGGGAAGTTTGACCTGGTGTGCGCGAATATTGTTGCCGATATTATCATTCGCATGGCGCCGGATGTTCGCAAATACATGAAAAAAGACGGGATTCTTTTGTGCTCCGGCATTATCGATGCGCGCGCGCAGGATGTGATTGACGCGCTGTCGGCGCAGGGACTTGTCCCGGCGGATCGGCGCGAGGAAAACGATTGGTGCGCATTGGCATTCCGTAATCCGACCGAGGTCGACGCATAAAGACACGCAGTCTGCCGTTTTCCCACACAAAGACAGCTTGTAAAGAG
>CAZMAZ010000242.1:0-2407 GCA_964564255.1 uncultured Clostridium sp.
GTTCCGTTTATCGGTTCCGATTATCTTCTTTTACTGCTTCTGTAAGCATCCATCAAATCGTCCAGCGGGTCGCGTTCCGGTCTTTTTGCCTTGGGCTGTACCGCGGGCTTTTTGACGGGATCGGGCTGCTGCGGAGCGGGCTCCTGCACGGGTGCCTGCGCCGACGCGGTCGGCTTCTTGTCATCGGTCTTGTCAAAACCGGTCGCGATAATGGTAATCTTCATCTCGTCTTCCAGTTCTTCGTCAAATCCAACACCCCAAATAATATTTGCATCCGGATGCGCTTCGCTTGCAATCAAGTTGGAAGCCAAATCCACATCCTCCAGACCAACCTCGGGAGAAACCTGAATGCTGATAAGAATGCCTCTTGCGCCCTTGATGGTGGATTCCAGCAGCGGGCTGGAAATTGCCATTTTGGCGGCTATTTCCGCCTTGTCCTTGCCTGTTGCACTGCCGACGCCCATGTGTGCATAGCCGGCATCCTTCATAATAGAAGCAACGTCGTTGAAGTCCAGGTTAATGTAACCGGGAACATTGACCAGCTCCGAAATGCTTTGCACGCCGCGACGCAAAACATCGTCCGCACATTCAAACGCATTCATCAGGGTAATCCGTTGGTCGGAGGTCTCTCTGAGCTTATCGTTGGGAATGACAATCAGAGAATCCACATACTGACTCAGCTCCGCAATACCGGAATTTGCATTGTTCCGTCTGACCGGACCCTCAAAGGAAAAGGGTCTTGTGACAATACCGATGGTCAAAATGCCCAGCTCCTGCGCACAGCGTGCCACAACCGGAGCCGCGCCCGTGCCGGTGCCGCCGCCCATACCTGCCGTCACAAACACCATGTCGGTGTCGCTCAGCAATTCCTTAATATCGTCCAGCGATTCTTCCGCCGCGCGCTTGCCGATTTCCGGCTTTGCACCCGCGCCGCGACCGCCTGTCAGCTTTTCGCCGATGACCAACTGCCCCTGCGCATTGGATTTGCGCAAAGCCTGTCTGTCCGTATTGATGGTAATGAATTCTACGCCCTTTATGTTCGAAGAAATCATTCTGTTAACCGCATTGCCGCCGCCACCGCCGACACCGATAACCTTAATATTGGCGCCAATGTCCAAGCTGTCGTCGTGTTCAAAAGTAATCATGGATTTGTCCCTCCCAGATCTTTGTTATTCCGTTTTAATCCGTTTTATTCCGTCTTATCCGTTTCTCTTTCCGTTTTTCCGGAAGCCTTCCGTGCCAATCCGGAATCTTTCCCTTATATCATAATATAAAACGCCAAAAAATGCAATAGTTTTTCGAAAATTTATGAAAAATTTACAATTTCAAAAGCGGTTCCGACCGCATCGGCGACTCAGTCCGCATCGTTCGGCGTCGTTTGCGGCGCTTCTGTTCCCTGTTCCTCGCTCTCATCTGCTTGTCCGTCGGTCAAGGCATCGGTTTCGCGGAAGATGCACATGCTCGGATTTGACACATCCATTCTACCGTAAAGTCGCACACTGTCCCGCTTTTTCTGCCAGCAGGCATAAACGCTCGGCAGTTTTTCCTCCATGCGATTGGCACCGCCCAAAAGAACCGTACAGCGGTTTTCCAGAGTCACGGTCAAGGCAAAGCGATTGGTCAGATTCATCGCGGTCAGGCTTCCCGCCAAATCCGAAGCGCTGAGCGTTTGCAAAAGCGTCGGTATATAGGCATACTTCTCTGCCGATTCCCGCTTGTATGCCGCATCCGGCTCGGTTTGTACCGTATCGGCTTCCCCGGCGGTCTCTGCAGAGGTCTCCGCAGAGGTCTCCGCGGCGGTTTCCGCGGCGGTTTCCTCCGGCAATCGGAAGCAGAGGGTTTCCCCGACGCGTGCGGCAAAAAAGGTCGGCAATTCGACACGCGCGGCGCCGAGATGGGTAAAATCGGTTTCCTCAACCGAGCGCTCCCGCACGGCAAGCTCTTCGGTAATCAGGTAACACATGCCGTCCTGCACCGTATAATAGAGCTGTTTGGTCCCGGTCACACGAACGGTTACAGTCCGCGAAAGGCTGACCGAAATCTGCGCGTCGGTCAAATACGGCAAGGCTTCCAGCAAGCGGCGCCCTGCGCGCCGCGTGTCAATGCCGGTTACCGCATCCCCGCAGGAGATGCCCGCCGCTTTGGCAATCATATCGTCGCTGTAAACGGAATCGCCCTCCACTAAAATTTCACGCACCCCGAAAAGCCCCAAAAGGAGCAAAATCACGGTCAATCCGACCGCCGTTGCCCCGCACACGCAGGCGGCACGCAAATGCCGTTTGCGGCGACGTGTCGGCGAAAAGAAACGCGGTTTCCGATGTTTACGTCGTCCCGTTACGCGGGAAAGCGATTCAAAAAAGGCGCCGATTTTTCGATTGTCCACGATTTCTCCCTCCTTTTGCCGTTT
>CAZMAZ010000243.1:0-2404 GCA_964564255.1 uncultured Clostridium sp.
AAAGGGCACTATTGACAAAGAAGTAAAAGTGTGCTATAGTAGAAGAGAACAAAAAGCGCTCGGAGAGAGCGGAAGGGACGGAGAACAGAAATGATATATGTTGTTTCCGATTTACATGGCAATCAAACCAAATTCAGTCAACTTTTACGAGAAATATCCTTTAAGGATACCGATGTGATGTATGTCGTCGGCGACGTCGTGGATTACGGGGAAGAAAATATGGAGCTTATCGGAGACCTGAGCGTGCGCTACAACGTGTATCCGATTTTGGGTGACCACGATCTGCGCGCGGCTCGTATGCTCAAAGGGTTTGAAAAAATGCTCAAGGAGGGAACCGCACAGCCCGATCCCGCCTATATTTCCGAAATGATGGAATGGATGCAGGACGGCGGCAAACCGACGTTGGACGGCTACCGTGCGCTGGACGCCGAAATGCGCGAAGGCGTATTGGAGTATCTGGAAGATATGGCGCTTTATGAAGAGGTTACGGTCAAGGGCAAAAAATATCTTCTCGTGCATGCGGGCATTGCCTGTGACGGAGAAAGCCCGACGCTTGACGCATTGGACAGTTTGCCGCCGGAAGCGTTTGTGACGCAACCGCTGGACCCCGCCCGCCCGCTTTTCTCGGACGTGACGATCATTTGCGGTCATACGCCTACCCAAAACGGTAAAATCGGGTACGGGAACGGCAGTATTCAAATCGATTGCGGCATAGAGGAGCACGGCAAAATCGGCTGTTTGTGCTTAAATAACGGACGGGAATATTATGTCTGAGACAAAATCGCACACGGCACCCGACATCCTGCCGAAAAAGAATCAAATTGTTTCTCTGCAAATTACCGATATAAATCATCTGGGATACGGCGTGGGACATTTGCCGTCCGAGGACACAGACCGCAGCGGCATGACGGTTTTTGTAAACGGTGCCGTCCCGGGGGATGAAATAGAAGCCAAAATCATCAAAGTTTCTTCCTCTTATCTTGTGGGACGGATTGAGCGGGTTCTTCGATCTGCCGATTGCAGAACAGAGACACCGTACTGCACAGCGCCCCCGTCCTGCGGCGGCTGTGTTTATCGGCATATGACCTATGAAGCCGAACGCATTGCCAAACGGAATATGGTGATCGGCGCCTTTTTGCATGCCGGCTTGCGCGATGTGACGGTCGGCGAGGTGCAAACGACCGGGCAAGCGGAGCGGTATCGAAACAAAGCGCAATATCCGATTCGCGCCGGAAAAGACGGTCTGCAAGGGGGATTTTTCGCACGCAAATCGCACGACTTGATTCCCGCCGCCTCCTGTTCGCTTTTGCCGTCTGCTTTTTCCGAAATTTTGCAAACCTTTTGCTTTCTTGCAAAAGAACTTGGTATTTCGGCTTATGACGAACAAACCGGGCAGGGCATTGTACGGCATGTTTGTATGCGACAAACGGCAGACGGGCATGTCATGGTAGTGCCCGTGATTAACGCCGACCGCCTGCCGCGGGAAAAACAGCTTACAGAAAGGCTGACGGCGGCACACCCGCAGATTGTCTCTGTGGTGGTAAACACGAATCGTGAGCGGACCAATGTCGTGCTCGGAGATGCCTATCGGTGCCTTTACGGGGAGCCGTATCTGGAGGACACTCTTTGCGGCAAACGGTTTCGAATCTCGCCCGGGTCCTTTTATCAAGTCAACCACGACGGAGCGGAGCTTTTGTATCGAATTGCCGCACAAAAAGCGGCATTTCGAGGAGGAGAAACGCTGCTCGACCTGTACTGTGGCATCGGCACGATAGGGCTGTCCATGTCGGAATCGGTCAAACAGCTTGTCGGAGTGGAAATTGTTCCCGAAGCGGTGGCGTGTGCGCGTGAAAATGCCGCGCGAAACGGTTGCACGAACGCGCGCTTTTTCTGCGGAGATGCATCCGATACCGAAAAACTGCTTGCCGACGCGGAAGCGGCGCTGGGGCACCTGTCTCCCGACGTTGTGATTTTGGATCCGCCGCGAAAGGGCAGCACCCCCGCACTTCTTTCCTATCTTGCCGCACGTCGGGTTTCGAAAATTCTTTACATTTCCTGTGCCCCCGACACGCTTGCGCGCGATTGCGCCTTTCTTGCTTCTCTCGGCTATGCCGTCGGCGAGGTCACGCCGGTGGATATGTTCCCGAGAACCGGGCATGTGGAGTGCGTGGTGTGTCTTACAAAATCATGACGGCGCAGCCGTCAAATCATGATGCGAGCCTGCGCAGCATCAAATCATGACGGCGTCAGCCGTCAAATCATGATGTGAGCTTGCGAGCATCAATTCATGACGGCGCCAGCCGTCAAATCATGATGCGATAGCATCAAATCATAAAGAATGAATTGCGCTACGCGCATGAATTGACGGCTCCGCCGTCATGAATTGCACTGCGTGCATGAATTG
>CAZMAZ010000244.1:0-2383 GCA_964564255.1 uncultured Clostridium sp.
TGAAGCAATTAAACAACTCGGTTATCCGCTTGATAGAATCGTACACGCAGAGGTATGGGCGACTGACACCATCCCGGCAGACTTACCACCTATGATTGATTTTAAGGCACACGCCGACAAGATTATCAAGGAAAGATACGGATATACAGTCGAACATATCTGCGCTGTTCGGGGGTAAGAAACTTACCTACGACACCCAATTCTACGAGTGGATTAACGAAGGACGAAACAAAGACAGAATCTATGGTTTCCCTTACACCCTCGGAGCGTGGTGTAATAGCAGACTCAAAGTTAATGTCTTACAGTCAATCGCAAGAGAAAATAACCTACGAAAAACTGTTTTATCACATACCCAAGAGACGGAAGAAGCCTCAAACGGCAGGGGGGGAGAGGAACGAGATGGTTGGCAACGACACGGAGCGGGATGCGGGGCGAACTCACAACTCAAAATTGCCGCAATGCGAACAATCAATTCTCGGATTCCCAATCCCAAGAGGGACTTGGTGCAACAGCAACCTCAAAATTGCTGCCATACGGGTTTCCAATCTCAATCGGCAGAGGGAATTGGTGTACCCAGCTCAAACAGCGGGTTTTCTGATAGCCCCATTGCACAAGGGGCGAAGAAAAATATTGTGCAGTATCTCGGAATTGCTGCTGACGAACCAGAGAGAATTAAGAGACATTCCGTTCCGGGCAAGGTGTTACCACTTGTGGACATAGGCTGGGATGAAGCATATTGCAGACAATGGTGTGAAGAAAACGATTTGCTTTCCCCAATTTATACAACCGCAACAAGAGGAGGATGCTGGTTCTGCCATAACCAAGGTGTAGACCAACTCCGACTTTTAAGAAAGGATTATCCAGACCTTTGGCAGTTGCTTTTGAAGTGGGATAAGGATAGCCCTACTACATTTAAGGCAGACGGTCATACCGTCCACGACTATGAAAAAAGATTTGAAGCGGAAGATAAAGGTATTGTGAAAGCCGGAGATAGGAGATTTAGGTGGAAACAAGTGCTGGCGAATGATGAATTGTAAGCACGGAATAATAAAATAACACTCATTGAGTGATTACATAAAGATATTTTGCGAAGGTATTGTTGGTTGAATGGGGGGAATTGTATTGATTGTTATTATTTAGGAGATTTAATTTTGAATAACGAAAATAAAAAGTTTATTGTATATTGTCACACGAACAAATTCAATGGGAAAAGATATATCGGTTTAACTTGCCAAAAGCCCAATCAGAGATTTAGAAATGGAAATGGATATAAAAACAACAAACATTTCTCTGCGGCAATTCAAAAATATGGCTGGGATAATTTTGAACATAGCATTCTATTTAATAATTTGACGCAGGCAGAAGCACGAGAAAAAGAGATATACCTTATTGCAAAATATGACTCAAGAAACCCATTGTTTGGGTACAATATTACGCCTGGCGGAGATGTATGTTCTGGAAGCGATAGTCCTTGGTATGGCAAACACCATACAGAAGCGACAAAACAAAAAATGAGAGAACAGAGAGCTGGTGTACATAAAACAGAAGAATGGAAACATAAAATTTCTGAATCTAATAAAGGAAAAATTGTTTCTGCTGAAACACGGGCGAGAATGAGCAAAAACCACGCGGATGTTGCTGGTAAAAACAATCCGTGTTTTGGTAGAAAACTTACTGATGAACATATCGCCAAAATGGTTCGGTCATCAAAAACCAAAGAGGCAATTGAAAAGATGAAGCAAAATAAAGTGTGGTATTCTGGAAAAGATAATCCGAACGCAAAAAGGGTTATATGTCTTGAAACGGGTGTCATCTATGATACAGTAAAAGATGCCGCACTTCATAATGGTTGCACCCCATCTAAAATTTCCGCTGTATGCCATGGTTATCGAGAACATACTAAAAACTTACATTTTAGAATATTGGAGGAATGAAATGAATAATTGGTTTACGGAATTAAGCGCAATTGATGTAAGCGACCACATCAAACAGAAAAATGGATTGAATTATTTAAGTTGGATGTGGGCGTGGGCTGAATTGAAAAAGCGTTACCCACTATCTTATGCCACAATACACGAAACAAATGAAGGAATGCTTGTTTGGAAAGACCCAGTTGGCTGTCATGTAAAGACTTCTGTAACGATTGTATGGGAAGAAGATGGTGTGCTGAAAGAACATACAACAACTGAATACCTACCTTGTATGGACTTCAAAAACAAATCAGTGCCTTATGATGATGTTGATTCAATGCTTATCAACAAAACAATACAGAGAAGCCTTACAAAGTGCATTGCACGGTTAGGATTGGGTGGGTACATCTTTGCTAATGAGGAACTGCCCGAAGAAACCTCAAAGACTCTTGATTTGCAGAATGAAATCAAGG
>CAZMAZ010000245.1:0-2370 GCA_964564255.1 uncultured Clostridium sp.
GGGCGGAAGGTCTTCGGGCCTTCCGCCTATACGATTGCTTGGCGCGTGGTGCCATAAGGTTATAATTGTTTTTGTACCTATACGATCTTGACAGATGCGGCAAGGTGTGCTATACTAAATGCAGGATAAAATGCAAAAGGAAGGGGGGCACCGCATGAATTTGCATGAAAATGCCGTCACCGCATTGCGCGGCGTCGGGAAGGTACGAGCACGGGCATATGAAAAGTTGGGCGTTCGGACGGCATGGGATTTGCTGTACCATTTGCCGCGCGCATACGAAAACAGGGGAGCGGTCTGCCTGCTTTCGGAGGCGTATGCGGACGGGCAAACGCGACGGGCAACCGTTCTGACCGTGGGCAGTGTGCCGCGTTCGGTTCGCATTCGCGGACGAATGTCGCTTTTGAAATTTCGGGCATTTGATGAGAGCGGTGTCTGCGAGATTACCTATTTTAATCAGGACTATTTGCGTGATGTTTTCACCCTCGGCTCGTCATTTCGCTTTTTCGGCAAGGTAGGCGCGGAGGGGAAGCGGTATTCCATGACTTCTCCCGCCTATGAGCCGTATGCGGAGGGGGTACCGCTTGCGCCGTTTGTTTCGATTTACCCGCTTTGCGAAGGATTGACACAAAAGCAGGTCGCGCAAAACATTGGGGAATTGCTCTCCCTTTTGCCCGCCTTGGAGGACCCGTTGCCTGCCGACATTCGCACGCGTCTGGGACTTTGCACGCGCGCCTGCGCCCTGCGGCAGATTCATCGACCGGAGAGCTATGCGGCACTTGCCGCGGCAAAAAAACGCTTGGTTTTTGACGAACTGTTTCGGTTTGCCTTGGGCGTTACCTCTGCCAAATGTCTGCGAAAAGCAAAGCCGGCATACCCTTGCGCAGGGGTTGATTTGACGCCGTTTTTGCGGCAGCTGCCTTATGTTTTGACCGACGCGCAGACACGCGCGATTGCACAAATTCGGGCGGATATGGAAAAAGCGGGCGCCATGAACCGCATTCTTGTCGGCGATGTGGGGTGCGGCAAAACGGTCTGTGCGGCGGCGGCGATTTATGTGGCGGCTTGCGCGGGACGGCAAGCGGCATTGATGGTGCCGACGGGGATTTTGGCGGAACAGCATTATCGGGAGCTGTCGGCACTGTTTGCGCCGCTTGGTATTTCCTGCGCGCTTTTGACCGGGTCGGTCGGCGCGGCGCGGAAACGCACGGTTTACGCGGGGCTGGCGGACGGGTCGTTACAGGTTGTGATTGGAACGCAGGCATTGCTTTCGGAGGGTGTTTTATTTGCGCGGCTCGGATTGGTGATTGCGGATGAGCAGCATCGGTTCGGTGTCGGTCAGCGCGCGACACTGCTTCGAGAGGACGCGGAAGGGAACAGCCCGCACCTGCTCTTGATGAGCGCGACGCCGATCCCCCGTTCGCTGGCGCTTGTTTTGTACGGCGATTTGGAGGTGTCTAAAATCGACACCATGCCGCCCGGCAGACAGCGCGTGGACACCTTTGTCGTCGATGAGAGCTATCGGGCGCGGTTGGACGCCTTTATTCGAAAGAATGTACAGGCGGGCGGACAGGTATATATTGTTTGCCCCGCGGTCGAGGAGCGCCGAGAAGAAGAGGAAGAGGGCGACCTGCTTGATATGGAAGAAATCGGTGAAATCGGTGAGATCGGCGCCGACGGGGAAAGGGGCAGAGAAAGCACCACCCTGCCGCCGCTGAAGGCAGCCGTGCAATACGCCGCAGAGCTGCAAACGCGCTTGCCCGAGCTGCGAATTGCCTTTGTACACGGGAAAATGAAGGCGGCGGAAAAGGATGCGATTATGCAACAGTACGCGGCGGGCGAAATTCATGTGCTGGTTTCCACGACGGTTATTGAGGTGGGCGTCAATGTTCCCGCGGCAACGCTGATGATGGTGGAAAACGCGGAGCGGTTTGGGCTTTCGCAGTTGCATCAGCTGCGGGGACGTGTCGGACGCGGCACGCAAAAATCCTACTGCGTTCTGGTGGCGGGAGCGCCTGTTGACGGCAGTCCGGATGCAGAAGGGCATGCCATCGGGCGCACGGCACGTGCAAGGCTGGAGACCATGCGAACCACCTACGACGGGTATGCGATTGCGGAGCAGGATTTGGTGCAGCGGGGACCCGGAGATTTTATTGCCGACCGTACCGATGTCGGCATTCGCCAAAGCGGCAGTGCGGGATTTCGAGTTGCGGATATGGGCGAGGATGCGGGTATGCTTTATACCGCCTTTGCCGAGGCGGAGACGCTTTTGCAAAAGGACCCTGCTCTGGAAAGCTGTCCCGCTCTGCGCGAAGAGGTCGGCGACCTATTGTCGGCAAACAGCGCGTATTTGAATTGATTCGAGCGGACCGC
>CAZMAZ010000246.1:0-2345 GCA_964564255.1 uncultured Clostridium sp.
ATACGCATTTTGGGCCAACATAGAAATAATATACTTTGCGGGTAGAGGCACATACTGTTCGCTTTCTTTCAAGGTCTTTAGTGCAACAGTAGCAACATCGTAGTTGCCACATTCATAGGCAAATGCTAAAACACGAAGGGTATCTTCATCATTCAACCTCGTCCTGCACAAACACAAAAGCACAGCGTGCGCTTGCTCGGTATCTGCCTTTGACAGCACCGTATTAATAATAAGTTCGACACCGATTTTCATGCCGGATTCAAGGGCTGTGATTAACACACTCGCTTTTGTCTTAACGGCATTGTCCGAAGAAGAAAGATAGTTTTCGATCAGGACTTTGTTGTCTGCCTTTATCTCTCCGGTTGCAAACAGTTTGCCGATATTGGTAGCTTTGGTTTCGTTGTCGGGATATTTGTTAAGAACTTCGTTCAATGCCGAAAGAACATCCAAATTAGCGGTATTACTCAACACCTTATCAGCCAATTCAAATTTGCTGTTCTTAATTGAATATGTAAGCAGATTGGTATTCGCCGCTTTTGAGTAGATATCCTCGGCTTTAATAAGTTCTGCAACAAAATCCCGCCTTGAAACATCGTTGAGAGAGTCATAGACCAACAGAAGAGTAGCAAAAATATCCGATTCTTCAAGGAACTCATACAGTACTTCTTCTTCATCTGTAACCGTTGTGCTAATTTCTCTCAATTGTTCATAGTTTTTCTTGAGTTGCGAGATAATGTTCTTTGCGTTGTTAGGATCGCACGCACCGGGTGTAACCACGCTTATCATTTCATAAGCAATTTTGGCGATTAATGTACCAATGTATCGCGAATCAATCTTTTCGCATTCGATGATGTTTTTCTGCGCGCTATCAAGTCTGCGGTAGGCAGTATCTAACAATGACTGACGAACAACATTTTTGATAGTGAAAAGTCCATCGTAGGTTTCTTCTCGCTCGATCTCGGCGCCGCAATAAAGGCATTGCCAAATTTTCTTTTCTTTTATGTACTTCAACTTGCCGGCACATTGTGTACATTTTCGTGCCACAAAACTTACCGCCATTGTGACGCTTCTCCTTTGTGATTACTTTGATATGGCAAGCTTCTTGTTTCTTTCAACATAAAGTCCCTCAAGATCGGCGCAAGACTGCTTTGCATCGGCTATCCGATTGTCGTCGATATTGATTCGCAATTCCGAAATCTTTCTCATAATACGCTGTTCCACATCTGCTACTGCCTCGTTAGAAATAGGATCGGAATATTTAACTGTTTCGGAAAGTTTTCTGAGATCTGCTTTGAGTTCGGGGTCTGTACAACCGTCCATAAGCATTTCGATGTCTACCAAAACTGATTTCAAGTTTAAAACATGCTCTTTTACATTATCGCTGATCTGCTGAACGGTATCACGAGAAAGCAAAGAAATAATTGCAATAATTAAGAATGCCGCTAAAACAAGCGCCTGAATGGCAAGAGCTAATGTGAAACTTGTCATTTTGAAAACCATAAACAGTGCACCGATAACCAATTCGGCGCAAAGGTAAAAAACAGAGAACGATGCCAAAGGAATACCGAAGAATGCAGTTTCTACATCGGCCGGTTTGAAAGACAAAAACATGCTTACAATCTGAACAGCGAAAGCAAGGGTCATAAAACCGTAACTAAGCCAAAAGACATCACTTCTTGATTTTGAAATTGTAAATACCAAGAGATTGAATACGCCTAAAAGAATTACATAAATCAAGCCAAAGGCTACAGTGTTTTTTGTTTTATTGTTTTTCATCTTCATTGCACTCCTTAGATCTTTTCGCCGCACTCAAGGCAAAACTTTGCACCTTTGGGAAGGTTTGCACCGCATTTAGGACAGGTGTCACTTGCAAACTTATAACCACACTCTAAGCAGAACTTGCCTTTCTGAACTGTTTTGCCACAACAGGGACATACGATGGTGTTTCCATCTGCAACCTGAACTTTTTCACCACAGCTCAAACAGAATCTTGCGTTTTCGGGAAGATCCGCGCCACACTTGGTGCATTTGCCGGGAACGGCAACTGTCGGTATTTCAGCTTTTTCTTCCTTGGGTTTAAAGAAGTCATTAACATCAATACTATCGGGGCCGTCCCCTACATGAGAAACTGTGCCACCTGCATCTTTAGGGGGTTTTTCGGAAGGGATGTTCTCGGGATCAAGAGCATTTCTTGCAATTTCAACGATAGAACCGCCCATCGCGCCTCCCATCATAAAGCCGCCAATCGCACCACCGACACCGCCTATAGTGCCTTCGTTGCTTGCAAATTTCTCGGCAATCATCATCTGACGTTCTTCTTGCCAAGTGTAGCCTTCAATCATACG
>CAZMAZ010000247.1:0-2344 GCA_964564255.1 uncultured Clostridium sp.
GGACAATATTGAAAAGGAAGAGAAAGCAGGTTATATTAAAAACATTGTTGATTGCATATTCGGTGAATCATGGTGAAATTCCGTGGCTGTCGCGCAACCGTATAGTCGGATCCCGTTGCAATCAGAATCGTGGAGGAAGACAAAACGGTCTTTCCCCCTCCGTTTGAGTTGTGCGCGTAACACAGGAATCTTTCTCATGCTGTATTCATCTCGTTCCTCTTTTGAAAAGCCTATTCATCATTCATTCACTTTGATTGAGTTGCTCGTGGTTATTGCCATCATCGCCATTCTCGCAGGAATGCTGATGCCGGCCTTGAATCAGGCTCGGGAGAAAAGCCGCGGGATTTCATGTGTGAACAATGAGAAGCAAATGGGAATCGCCTTCGCATCCTATCTCGCGGATTTTGGTTGCCATATGCCGGCTTATGCGAGTTATACCGCCGGTTCAAAACCGGCAACGTTCTGGAACGGCAGACGTGAGGGGCGCTCTTCGCCGCTCAACTATAAAGAGGGAGTCATGGCGCTTTATCTCGGCGAATCATTGCGTACCCTGGTTTGTCCGAGCTGGCATATTCCGACCGGCAATCTGGAGGAGATTTCCGGAGGTTCCGGTTATGGTTACTGCTTTTACGGAGTCGGTACGGTTCATTACTTTGAACCGGATGCGGAAACGAAAGGTCGCGGCTGGAAAGATGGAGCGGCGCGGAACCCTTCTGCCACCGTAGCGCTTGCTGATGCGATTTCCTATTCCGGTTCCTCGCAGGGCGAAGGCATCAGCTTTCTGTATCCTCCTCTTACGGTGGAGAGCGGCAGGGAAAACGCGCCTTCTTCCGCGCGTTCCAACAATATGCATTTCCGACATGGAGGGAGCGCCGGTGTTTTGTGGCTGGACGGCCATGCAAGTTCGGAAAAAATTGCATTCCCCGCAACCGAAGATGGCTGGGCCAAGGCGAATAATGTCGGCAACATCGGCGACAGGGACAACAATGATCTTTACAAGCCCTATCCTAGTGCCGGAGAGTGAGGTTCTCCATGAGAAGGACAATTCTGTGGTTTCTGTTCGGCATTGTGATTATCTTGGCGGGAATCGTGCTGTGGCCGGAGAGAGAGCCGGACATTTACCGGCTGGAAAAGAGAACCGGTCCGGAGGCGGATGAAGCGATAAAGCTGGTGCGGGAAGCTTGTAAGGAGTTTCCCCGCATCGGTGAAAAAAAACTTCTTCAAACATATGCTTTGGTTACCGACGCGGAACCGGTCAGACAGTTCGTCGCAACATTTTCAGAAATTCGCGAGCCGGATTTCGAGCGAGCGAAAGTATTCTCGCCAATCGCACGAGACAAGGTTTTTTATGTGGAGTTTCCGGTTTCCGGTGACAAGAGGATGCGGGTGATCGTTGAACGGTTCAAAAAACGGTTGGTGATGAGAGAATGCGCGGTATTGGAATAATCCTGATCATTGCGGCGGTGATTCTGCCTTGCGGCAGTCTCCCGGCTGAATTTGAAATTTTGAGTGAGACCACAGATGCGATAACCGTTCGGCAGTGCGACGGCGAGACGCGAATTCTGCACAGAAATCCGAAACGAACCGTAATCTGTTATGCTTCGCTGGCACAGGTGTGGTATTGTGCGGGCGGCAAGGCAGTCGGAATCTCGCAGGTCCGTTCCAAAGAAACGTTACCGCCGGAAGCCCGTGACCTCCCGGCTGCCGGCGGAACAACGACGCCGAATTCAGAGAAGGTTCTCTCTTTGAAACCGGAACTTGTCCTGCTCAACGCCAAATATGAACGCCATCATGCATTTCAACGGATTCTGGACAATTCCGGTGTTGAAAGCATCCTCCTGGATTACAGGACATACGACGATTTTTTGAAACTTCTGGACCTTTTCTCGCGCTTGAACGGACTGAAAGTCTCGGAAAATGAAACGGTTCGAAAAATCACGGTTGCAGTGGATGCGCTTTGTAAAAGAACGGCTGAAGAACGCAAGGTCCGGTTCGCAATGCTTTTCATCACCGGAAACAGTTTTTCCCTTGAGCCATCAGGTATGCAGAATGCATTGATTGCTTCGCGACTGGGTGGAGAGAATATCCTTCCCTCAAATGCCTCAACACGGCAGAAACTGAGTATGGAAGCACTTTTGATGGCTGATCCGGAGGTGATTTTCATGGTAACGCCGGTTTCAAGAGAAGAAGATCGGAAAAAAGTCGCAGCACCGTTATTGAACCACCCGGCCTGGAAACAATTGTCTGCCGTCCGGAACGACCGAGTCCATCTTTTGCCGTCAGAACTTTTTCTTTTTCAGGCCGGGACCCGTTTCCCCGAGGCGTTCCGGATGCTGGCAGAACT
>CAZMAZ010000248.1:0-2276 GCA_964564255.1 uncultured Clostridium sp.
TTTTATTAAAGCATTGCCTATTGTTAAAAAAGATAGTGTTGTTTCAGTAATGAAAGCAAAATTAACCGGTAAAAAAGCAGCAATGTTAGACGGTAATATCAAAGCACTAGAAAAAGGCTACGCAGCAATTAATTAAGTCGAATAACAGAATATTAAAATTATTTTATTAATATTTTGTTATTATAATTCCAATTTTTTAAAAGTTTTTGCATAATTTTTATTATATTTATTATTTGAAATAAAAAACATTTCAATAGCTTTAATATATTCGTTATTTTGCTTTCTTTGATTTATCAATTCTAATGAACATACCATATCAGCACATTGTAGTAATCTATATTCATTTTGACAAATATCTTCCTTGAATCTGTAATTATTCAAATTTTTAGAAAATGCGTTGTGTAGAATTTTACTTAAATAATCTTGACCTTCATCATAGTATATAACTATTTCATCAAACTTTTTAAAATATTCTAAATTATTTATTATCATTTTTTCAATATGATTTTCAATGTTAATTCTTAATGATTGTTTTGAAGAACAATTTTTTTTATTACATATAAAAGAACTATGTTTTAGTTCTAATTTACGCATAAATTGAAAAAATCTATAAAATATTTTTTGCCTAATACTTTGTTCTATAACACCATACGGTTTTTGTGAACGGATTAAAGGCATTGAATGTATAGGTAAATCTTTTGGTAAATTATTTTCTAATAGGAAGTTTTCAAACACCATAACTTCGTTATCTATATTATGTGATTTATCATGAAATAAAAATGAAACAATATATAAATCATTTAAGTTCGCATTTGAACTTTTAAAGTCTATAACACCTGACTCATCTATAAATATTCCTAATTCACTCATTTATCCCCACAATATTAAAAATGGCGAGGAATTCCCCGCCTACGACAGACCATGTATTTTAAAAATACCCTAGTCCTTTATTATTATAAAATATTTAACGTATATTTTCAAGCGTTTTAGCACTGTTATATTACATAAAATAAACTTGCGGAGATTTTTGTTGTTAATCTACGCAAAAAATGCGGAGATTAGAACCGTAATTTTTACGATTTTTTATTCTTTTAAAAGATTTTCAACAATGCCTTTTAGTGCAATTTTTACATGCGCGTAGTTCAAACCGCCTTGCATATAAACAGCATAAGGTGGGCGAACAGGTCCATCTGCCGAAAGTTCCAGTGTGGAACCTTCTATAAACGAACCGCCTGCCATAATCAGTTTATCATCATACCCCGGAACTTCATCAGGAACAGGGGTTAAATATGATTCAATCGGTGAATATGATTGAAGTGTTTTACAAAATTCAATCAATGGTTCAGGTGCACCAAATTTAATTGTTTGAATTAAATCTGTTCTTATTTCATGTGGTTTGGGAGTTGAAATAAAGCCCATATCTTCAAAAACTTGTGAAGCTAAAACAGCACCTTTAACAGCTTCAGATACTACAGATGGAGCCATAAACAAACCTTGAAATATTAATCTTAATTGATTCAACATTGCCCCACCCTCTGAGCCAATACCGGGAGCAGTTAATCTATATGCAGCTTGGTCAACAAACTCTTCTTTACCGGCAATATATCCGCCTGCTTCTACTATACCGCCACCAGGATTTTTTATCAGAGAACCTGCAATTAAATCAGCACCTACTTCAAGTGGTTCCAATTTTTCCACGAACTCACCATAGCAGTTATCTACAAAGCAAATACAATTTGGATTTTTAGATTTAACTATTTCAACAATTTTTTTAATAGTATCTATAGTTAAAGATTTTCTTAGCGAATATCCACGTGAACGTTGAATTAAAACCATATTAGTTTTTTCATCGACTTTATTTCTAATGCCATCAAAATCAACATCTATACCATTAATCAAAGGTACTTCATCATATAAAACACCATGCCCGATTAATGAAGCTCTTTTATCGCCTCGAGTACCGATAACTTCTTCCATTGTGTCATATGGTGTACCAGCCACAGAAATAAGTTTTTCCCCATAGCGAAGATTACCAAACAAACAGCACGCAAGCGTGTGAGTACCCGAAACAAAATGATTTCTAACCACTGCTTTTTCTGCTCTAAATACATCAGCAAAAACTTTATCTAGTGCTTCACGCCCCATATCATCGTGTCCATAACCTGATACACTTGCGAAATGTTCCAAACCGATTTTATTTTTACAAAAAGCTTTTAAAACTTTTTCTTGGTTATATTCTTTTATTTCGTCGATACGTTCAAAGTATTGTTTTACTT
>CAZMAZ010000249.1:0-2250 GCA_964564255.1 uncultured Clostridium sp.
GACCATATATCACGCTGTATTGCTTTGCTTCGGCGCACTTCTTTTAAAGAAGCGCCCGCTACCTTTGTTTTTAGGTTCGCTATCTGCTGGCATAAAAGCTCCGTGTTCTTGTACGGCACGGCAATCGCGCCGTCTGCGTAATCGTCCTTTATGCCGTGCTTGCTTTTGTACGCTTCCACACCGTCTAACACGGCGGTTGTCAGCAATTCAATGTACCCTTTTTCAAACTCCGACTGTAAGCCGCGTACCATAGTCGCATCTTCATCTGTTGCGCCCCTGCCACCCGCTTTAAGGGGGTATATTACAGGCAACGCGCCCGGTTGTTCAAGCTCCGTAAACGCCATATGGTTCACACAGCACAACGCGGGGCTTCCGTCAGGCGGCGGTTTCATCAATTCCTCTATAACGCTTGTACCGTATGCTTGCGCATCGATAACAAGATAAGTCGTTTGACCGCCCTCAATACAATACCGCTCCCAAACTTGCCGTAGCTTTTGCGCCTGTAAATAGTCCGTTGCCGGGGGTGCGTAGTTATCAACGTAAACAGCTTGCTTTCGGTATTTGTCGCGCCTGTGCACCTGTGTATACTCCGTAAGCTTCAAAACCACGTCCGCGCATTTTGCGTTTGCTCTTGTGTCAACATAAGAAACATCGTGTGCAACGATATATATTGGCGCTTCTTCACCGCAATGCTTGTCTTCCATAACAAGAACGCGCTTTGCTTTTGCAAGGTTTTCGTCCGTTACCATAGGGTCTTCGTTTGCGCCCGTGTATCTCGCGCAAGCTTCACGCAACCAGTCGGAATATGTCAAGGTGCTTTTCATATCTTCTATATATTCAACGGAACGAATATTGCACAAAAGCGGCGTTACCCACGAGATGTCAAGCACTATACCCTCATACGGTTTCCCGAAAAGCATATCCTTTAACGCGCCGCCACGATGAATGGTAAAAGCTCTGTTCAATCGCGAACAGGCGTTGGAAATGTGTGAATGCTTACAATCGATATGTACGCGGTCGGGCTTTTGGTTGACGCGCCTGTCAAGTCGGCAAGTCGGCAATATGTCTTTTTCGTAGCGGTCGATGTTAAAGCCTAACTCGCCCTCTTGCCCGATTTCTTCGGCAATTGTTTCTGAACAGTTGTCGCCACGCGGGGTATACATCGAAAACTCGCTGCCGTAATCCGTTTCCATTTTAAACAACGAATCGCGGTCAAATTTCAAATGCCATCCTGCCGCAATTAGCGGATAGTCGATTTTGATTTGTTCGTATGCTTGTTTTGCAAGCGCAGCCGCCTGATTTTGGTGCGGCGCGTTGTAGCGCATTTTTTCGCCCGGGAACAGAATGCCGCCTATCATCTTAGTTAACAGCACAATGTATGTTTTCGTTAATCCACGGCAACCGGTGATATATGACGTTCTGTACCGCGTAAGCGCCCTCATCATAATGCGTTGCGGCAATTCAAGGCTGTACTTTGCGTTCGGGCTTCGGCATACATCGGCTAAGTAATCTGGATACCAGCGAAAGAACGATATCATTAAAGCCGCCGCTTCGGTATCGTATGTGTTGTAGTCAACAACGGTTTCGTTGACGGTGTTTACCCAACGCCCCAACGATTTGACATAAACAACTTTCTTGTCTTTATACCCGGTCGGCATTTTCGTCCTCGCTATCTTGTGCAAACTGTATCGGGGTAACTCCCGCGTAGCGTTTGCGTTCGCGCTCGTTGTCGCTTTCTTCTGACGCAAATTCGCCGTTGTAGTCCTCAAGCTTCATATCGGCGGGGAACACGGACAATAGCGCCATATCCGCGTTGCTTCTCAAGTTGTTTACATAGTCGGCTAACATTTGGTCTGCCACATCCAATGTATAATCGTACTTGCGCTTGCACGCACATTCATCGTTTATAGCTTTTGCGACTTCCTCATAGGTTTTCAGCTTGCCCGCTTCCATAAACCCCGCTTTTTCAAGCGCCGTCACCCACGCATCCAGCCGCAAGCTTTCAACGGGCTTTTCGTCTTTCTTACGCATTTGCTCCGAAGCCATAAGGTCATCAACCATTTTCCGCATTTTTTGTGCGGCGGCATAGTTGCCTACCTTAACAAGGTGCTTTGCAACCATATTGTCCGTGCATATCGTGATAATGGAGTTTTCAAGCTGTGGCGTTATCGTTTGCCCTTTATAACGCTCTATCCACAGCTCAAGCTGCCCATCCAGCTCGTCATACAGCTCTTGCGTAAGAGGTAAACC
>CAZMAZ010000250.1:0-2245 GCA_964564255.1 uncultured Clostridium sp.
TTTCTGCCATATTTCCCCTTTCAATCAAATCATTTTCTCAATTGCAACAATCATGTGCCGCCGAATCAATCAGCGGTTCCTTAGTAATCCAAATACATCGCAATCATCATTGCGGCATTATGCACATATTCGGTGCAGGGGCGTTTTTTGTAATAGGCTTCCCCGCGTTCTTCGGGTGCGGTGCCAGGCTCGGTTTGCACGTCGGCAAGCAGCTCTCGGCAAATGAGGGACCCGTACTCTTCGCGATACGTGTCGGCAAGCGCCTGCACATCCGAATAAAGGATGGTCTTTGCGGCACGGTCGGCAGGGTCGGTGACCTTGGAAGCCGCACCGAGCACAAAGAGCATGCCGCTGAACGCCCCGCAAACCTCGCGCATTCTGCCCATGCCGCCGCCAAACGGTGCGGCAAGCGACGCAATTTGCTCATCGGTCAGTCCGATACGGTCGCTAAACGCCAGCGCCACCGCCTGCGCGCAGTTATACCCCATGCGAAAATAGGCTTCGGCGCGTGCGCCGTACTCCTCCGCAGTCTGTAACAGCCCCTTTCCTGCTTGCTTTTTGGTCTCAATTTCTGTTTTGTTTTTTTGGTTTTCCATGATTTTATTTCCTTTCTTTTGTCGCTTCTCTCCCCAAAACCCTTGACAACCGTTTCGCTTTGGGGTATAATGGAGAGGTAAAGCAAGTTTTTTGATGTTTTTTTGATGTTTTTTTGATATTTTTTTTGCACGAAAGGAGCAAGCCAACATGCAAAAATACAGAGTTACGATATGGAATGAATTCCGCCACGAACGCAACGAACCCGCCTGTCGGGAAATCTACCCCGACGGCATTCACGGATGCATCAAGCAGTTTTTGGATCGCTGTGACGATCTGGAGGTGCGTCTTGCCGCGCTGGACGACCCCGAGCAAGGATTGCCAAGCGAGGTTCTGGAGAACACCGACTGCCTGATTTGGTGGGGGCACATGGCACACCACGAGGTGGACGACGGGCTGGTCGAACGCATTCAAAAGCGGGTTTACAGCGGCAAAATGGGATTGATTGTCCTGCATTCCGGGCATCATTCCAAGGTCTTCCGCCGCGTTGTCGGCACAAACGGCAATCTTTCCTGGGGACGGGATCAGAAGGAAATCGTCTGGAATTTAATGCCTTCTCACCCGATCGCCGCGGGTCTGCCCGACCATTTCACCCTTTTCGAGGAGCTGTATGCCGAGCCTTTTTACATTCCGACGCCCGATGCCACCGTGTTCGGCTCCTGGTTTGAGGACGGTTACATTTTCCGTTCCGGCGTCTGCTATCTGCGCGGCGCGGGCAGGGTTTTCTACTTCCAGCCCGGGCATGAATTCTGCCGTTCCTTCTACGACCCAAACGTACAGCGCATTCTGACCAATGCCGTTTACTGGGTCAAGCCCGCCGCTCTCGGCTTTGCAGTTCCCGACGGCGCCCCCTGCGTCGGCGAATACAAGCCCAAGGACGATTGAGGCTCTGCCGCCGATACCGATCGGCGCATCATACCGCACCCTGTCGGCAGTCGGCGGGGTGCTTTTTTCTGCCTTTCCGCCATATGCATTATACACCTTTTTGCTTTGTTTTGCAAGGGATTTTCGAGTCCTTTTGCCTTTTGCTCCCACCGTGCATCTATTTTATCACATTTTTCCGCCCCCGTCGTCCCCCTATAGAGCAAAGTGGAGCTCATGCCTTACAAACTTTTTGGCGTGCAAGCGCCTCTTTTTGGTGCTTTTGCCCAAAAGTATTCCGTTTGCCGTCTCCTTCCCTTGTTTGGTGAGATGTCAGCTCCCGACTCTTTTGCAAAAAACAAATTTTTTCCTGCCTTTTTTGATTCCTCCTCTCTCCTCCGTCGCGCTTGGCGCGGCGCTTGGCGGGGTGCTCTGCGCGGCATTTTTTGCGGAGGGAGTAAGAGGGAGGATCTTAGATATATATTCTTAATTTTTTATTCTTAATTTTAAAAATAGGAAGAAACGGCTTTGACGACAACATGGTAACCGTTCCATGACCTGTACCTACCGTTTCCGTGACATTTTTGTGACATAGCGGGGTCCTTTTTTGCTCTTGTTTTGTTATTTGCATGTCACAAGCGCGTCACTTACGCCCCTCCCAAATCCGCCGTTTTCCGCCGTTTTCCTCAATTTATCTCCTGTTTTCTCAACTTCCAAAAATATCCTTTGTCATCAATCCGTCACAAATGCGTTATACATTTGCGTGACATTCCCATAACGGCGCCATGGC
>CAZMAZ010000251.1:0-2187 GCA_964564255.1 uncultured Clostridium sp.
AAAAGGCGGCGGGGGGCGGGGCGGCGCCCCGCAAAAAAACGCTGTGGGGTAGGGGTCCCCACTACAATTTTAAAAGAGAATATCTCGTCGCAATCGCCGAACAATTCGCATAAAAAACCTTCCAAAAAGTTTTCGCCCGCCTTTTTCAAAAAGGCGGCGAGGGGGTTCGGGGGCGAGGAGCCCCCGAAAACAAAGGGGCGGCGAGGAGCCCCCGAAAGAAAGTACGAATCAATTCAAAGCAGACAGGGCGATTTTTTCGCAGAGGGTGTCGTAATCGATACCGACGGCGGCAGCCATTTGCGGCAAGAGGCTGGTCGGCGTCATGCCGGGCAGGGTATTGGCTTCCAGGCACCAAAACACATTATGGGAATCCATAATATAATCAAAGCGAGCGTAGCCGCGCAGGCGGAGCAGCCGAAAGGCGGAAAGCGAGAGGGCGGCGGCGTCGGCAGCCTGCCGTTCGGTCAGCGGCGCGGGGCAAAGCTCGTCGGTCAGTCCCACCTGATACTTGTTTTTGTAATCGTAAAAGCCTTGACGGGGAATAATTTCGACACAGGGCAGAGCCGTATCCTCCAAAACGCCGACAGTCAACTCCCGTCCGGTAATTTTCTTTTCAATCAGGATGTCCTCCCCAAAGGTGCGCGCCAATGCCAGCGCCTCACGCAGAGCATCCACATTCTCCACCACTGTGACCCCGACGCTGGAGCCGCAGGAACAGGGCTTGACAACGCAGGGAAGCCCGATTCTGGCAAGAATCTTTTCCACACTCGGCAGGGTGCCGCGACAGTGCATCCACGCGGGGGTGGGAATGCCGGCACGCGCAAACAGCTGCTTGGTCAGGTCTTTGTCCATGGCAAGCAGACTGCCGATATAATCCGAGCCCGTGTAGGGAATACCGAAAACGTCAAGCGTCGCTTGCAGCTGCCCGTTTTCGCCCATGGCGCCGTGCAACCCGATAAAGACCAAATCGGCAGCGCGGCAAAGCAGAAGCACATTTTCCCCCAGAAGCGGCGTGTGCGCGGGCAAATGCGAAAGCGCTTGCAGGTCGGGCGGTGCTTCGCCGACACTGCGCGTCGGAATAGCCGCATCCGAGAACATGACCTCCGGATGCTTTTTTTGCTCCTCGGTCAAATCAATGCCAAAATAGGCGTCAAGTAAACAAACACGGTGTCCCTTGCGAATCAGTGCGTTGGCAATCAGACTGCCCGAGGTCAAAGAAACGTCGCGTTCCGGTGAGATCCCGCCGGCAAGAACCACGATTTTCATAGAAGTCTCCGTTCCGCCGCCCTGTGGCGGCAATTTTTGTTGTATTTTGTAAAGTGAGAAAAAGACAAAAAGACAAAAGTTATTTTGCAAGGGGCGAAAGAAGCGCCACGCGGTCGTGACCGCCCAAATCCTTCCGAATTTCACAGGCAAATCCGCCCGATGCGGCAATTTCCCGCAAAGCTGCCCCCTGATCGTATCCGATTTCCAGCAGTATTTTGCCGCCGGGACGCAGATAGCGGCGGTAAAGAGGCAACAGAGCGCGATAAAAATCCAGCCCGTCAGCGCCGCCGTCAAGCGCGCGCCGCGGCTCGGCATGTACCTCGGCGGAAAGCGTATCCACAACCGCCGACGGAATGTAGGGCGGATTGGCAAGCAGAGCATCCAGTGAGGCGTCGGGAATCGGCAGAGCGCCATCGAAAAAATCGGCGCATAAAAGCGTCAGGCGCGACGAAACCGCATTTTGCACGGCATTTTGGGCGGCAATTGCCACGGTCTCGGGACAGAGGTCGGTTGCCAGCGCACGCGCGTGCGGGAGCATGTGCAAAAGGGAAATGGCAATACAACCGCTTCCGGTGCAAAGGTCGGCAAAAAAAGCATGCGGCGGCAAAACCGACAGCGCGGTTTCCACCAAAATTTCGGTGTCGTAGCGCGGAATCAAGCAGTCCGGCGTAACGCGAAAGGGCAGGTCAAAAAAAGACCAGCTGCCGAAAATGTACTGCAAGGGCTCATGTGCCAGCCGACGCGCAACCGCATCGGCAAGTGCGGGGTCGGTGCAGTCAAAAGCGGGTTCCGCAAACAGGGATTCCCGCGACCGATTGCTATAGTGGGAAAGTAAAAGCTGTGCTTCCGCGTCGGCATCGGGAATGCCCGCCTGCTCCAAGCATGTGCGAATTTGTCCGTAGGTCACGGTGCACCTCCTTT
>CAZMAZ010000252.1:0-2160 GCA_964564255.1 uncultured Clostridium sp.
GCGGGTGGGCGTTTTGTGCGGTGCTTCGGTTTGGCGCCGCGGTTATTGTTTGCAAACAAAGGTTTGCTCATTTGTTGGGATTGATATATTTCCACGCGTCCGCGATATAACGGATACCGGACCACAAGGTAAAGACGGTCATGGTGGCAATGGAAAGATAGGTGATGGGCAGGTAGGTTGCAAGAGCGGGGAGATATTTTGCAATGATCGGAATTCTGTAAAGAAGAGGCTCGATGATGGCGGCACTGACGCAGACAATTTGTGTTACGGTCTTGATTTTGCCCAGCATATTTGCCGCAATGACGCCGCCGCCGGAGGAGACCACCACCATGCGGACCGCGGTAACCGCAAGTTCACGGAAAACCACAATGACCACGCCCCAAAACAGTACGGGACGGATGGCAGCATAGCGGTCGCAGAAAAGCAACATGAGCATGGCACCGATCACCATAAACTTGTCGGCGACAGGGTCGATAAATTTGCCGAAATCGGTGATTAGGTGATATTTGCGCGCAATTTTTCCGTCAATTAAATCGGTAATCGCACACAGAATGAAAACGGTCGCGGCGAGAGCGGAGAACAAGATTTCAAGAAACGGATTGTCGTCGATTAACTCGGGAATGCCGATCAGCGCCATAAACACCGGAACCAAGCAGAGTCGTAAAAGCGACAGCTTATTGGGAAGGTTCAGGTTTTTCATGCATGTGTATCCTCCTTTGGAATCCATCTGCCGTACAGATCATAATCCACAATTTGATCGATTTTCACCGAAACAAAGGTGCCGGGGGCAATGCGCTCCGGCGCGGAGAAATATACCTTTCCGTCGATTTCCGGCGCGTCTGCGGCACTTCTGCCGTAATGGACTTCTCCGACGGGGTCATACCCTTCGGTTAAAACCGTGATGCTTTGTCCGATCTTTTGGCGATTTTGTTCTTCGTTAATTTGCAGCTGCTCCCGCATCAGAATGTCCATACGGTCCTGCTTGACCTGTTCCTCGATTTGATTGGGGAAATCATACGCGGGGGTGTCCTCCTCGCGAGAGTAGGTAAAGACCCCTGCGCGGTCGAATCGGGTCTCCTTGACAAACTCGCAAAGTGTTGTAAAATCCTGTTCGCTTTCGCCCGGGAACCCGACAATAAAGGTGGTTCGGATGACAATATTCGGAATTTCACGGCGAAGACGCGCAATGCAGTCACGAATCATGGCACTGTCTCCGTGACGGTTCATGGCACGCAGCATGGGATCGGATATGTGCTGGATGGGCAGGTCAATGTATTTTACAATGCGGGGATTGTCGCGAATTTCCGCAATCAGACTGTCGGTTACCTTGTCCGGATAGCAATAGAGCAAGCGAATCCAAGGAATAGAGGTTTCCTCCGTAATGGCATGCAACAGACGGTCCAGCCGATACTCGCCGTACAAATCCATGCCGTAGCGTGTAATGTCCTGTGCGACAACGGTCAGCTCCTTTACGCCCAGGTCCTCCAGTTGCTTTGCTTCCGCAACCAAATCCTCAATCGGACGGGAGCGGAAATTGCCGCGAATGGCGGGAATGGCGCAGTATGCACAGCGATTGTCACATCCCTCGGCAATTTTGAGATATGCCATATAATCGGGGGTGGTCAATACGCGATCGCCGCCGAGCGCCACGAGATTCTTGTCTTCAAAGGAGGTATATTTTTTGCCTTTTTCGTCCGCCTCCGTGACGGCACGGATGGCGTCGGTAATGTGATGGATACTGCCGACACCCAAAACGGCGTCGACCTCGGGCAGCTCTTCCGTGATTTGCTCGCGATACCGTTCGGCAAGGCATCCGGTGACAATGATTGCCCGCAAATGACGGTGCTTTTTCAGCCATGCGACATCCAAAATATTCTCAATGGATTCCTTTTTGGCGCTTTCGATAAAAGCGCAGGTATTGACAATAATGACATCCGCCTCAATATCCTCGGGGGTAATTTCATATCCCGCTTCCAAAACCTCATGAAGCATAACTTCCGTATCCAATTGATTTTTGGGGCATCCCAGTGAAATAAATCCGACTTTCATAAAAATCTCCGTTCCGCCGTTTTTCGGCTGAAAAACTTTGTTTGTCTTTGCGGGGAAAATGACCTGCCGCAGAGCTTCGGACCGACCAAACAAATAATACAAATATATACT
>CAZMAZ010000253.1:0-2160 GCA_964564255.1 uncultured Clostridium sp.
GCAGGAGCAAGGACCGAAAGCGCCTCATAAATGCTTTTAATTGGCAATATGCGTATGCCGTCGCATTGCAACTTGCGTTTTTCCAGATTGCGCGCGGGAATCAGCGCACGCGTAAATCCAAGTCGTGCCGCTTCGCGCACCCGCAATTCCAAATTGGTTACCGTTCGCACTTCGCCTGCCAACCCCAGCTCTCCGATGGCAATCAGGTCATCCGGCACGGCGCGGTCGGTCAACGAAGAAATCAGCGCAAGAGAAATGGCAAGATCTGAATCCGGTTCGTCCAGTCGCAGACCGCCGACAACATTCAAATAGACATCGTTTTGCCAAAACTTCAGACCGAGACGCTTCTCCAAAACCGCCAAAATCATGCACATGCGGTTATAATCCACACCGTTTGCGGCACGGCGCGGGGCGGGGAAGGCTGTTTGCGAGACAAGCGATTGAATTTCGGCAATCAACGGGCGCGTTCCTTCCATGGTGCAAACGGCGCAGTTGCCCGATACATTGACCGGTCTGCCTGCCAGAAGCATTTCCGAGGGATTTGCTACCTCACAAAGCCCGCTGTCGGTCATTTCAAAAACGCCGATTTCGTTGGTAGAACCGTATCGGTTTTTGACGGCGCGAATAATGCGGTAGCTCTGCCGACGTTCGCCTTCAAAACAAAGAACCGCGTCAACAATATGTTCAAGCACCTTCGGACCGGCAATGCCGCCCTCTTTATTCACATGTCCGACAAGAAGCATGGAAATGCCGCCCGATTTTGCACAGTTAATCAGTGCCGTTGCCGCTTCGCGCACCTGAACCACACTGCCCGGCGCGGAATTGACCTTGTCGCACCAAATGGTTTGAATCGAATCGACAATGACAAAATCCGGCTTGGTTCGGTCAATTTCCGCAAGGATTCGTTCCATATTGGTTTCGGTCAGTAAAAACAAATTGCTTCCGCGCACCCCCAGACGGTCGGCGCGCAGCTTGAGCTGTCCGCCCGATTCCTCACCGGAAATATAGAGCACGCGACGCGTTTTGCCGAGAATGTCGGATATTTGCATAAGGAGCGTGGATTTGCCGATACCGGGTTCTCCCGAAAGAAGAACCACAGACCCGTGCACGACACCGCCGCCGAGCACTCTGTCCAGTTCGCCGAGCCCGGTCGCGGATCGCATATAATCGGGCACGGAAAGTGTGGCAAGCGGCTGAGCGGGTTGCCGGTCGGACAGAGCGAGAAGCGAGGCGCGTTTGGCGGGCGTTGATTCGGTTCCGGGAATCGCTTCCACCTCTTCAACCAAGGTGTTCCATGCGCCGCAATTGGGACATTTCCCAAGCCATTTTGCAGTTTTGTACGAGCATTCCGTGCAAACAAAAAACGATCTGAGTCCTTTCATTTTTGAGTTCTCCTTTATGGTGTCTCTGAAAAATCCTTGTGCGACAAAACGAGAAAAACGGTTCTCCCTTTATCGCAATATTTTTTACTGTTTTGTACATGATCCGATACGTATATATCTTTTTATCTTTTTCGTATTATGATTGCGGCGCCGAGCATGGCAATCGGAAGCAGAAGCAGATGCAGACATAAAGTCATCGGAATTCCAAAGCTGTGAACATGAGAAACGCCTGCACGCAAAAGCGAGGCTGCAAGCAATACAAGAAGAGAAAAAAGCGTTCCGCTGCAAAGTCCGCAGAGTAGGGGACTGCCACTTGCACCGCACAGCCACGCCGTCATAATGCCGCCGAAAAAGGCGGTCAATGCCAATGCGCCAAGCGACAGCGGGAGCATCAATGCATTCGGGTCGGCAACCGAAGAAGCGACGGCGGCGCCGCATAAAAGCAAAAGGATGCTTGCCGGCAGTTGCAAAAGGAGTGCGCGCAACGCAGAAGGAATTATGCCGCGCTCGGGGCGCGTTGCTCTTGACTTCGGTGCATGCGAGGGACGCCCTTCCGACAGCTGTTTTAACTGCTTTGATTGTCTCGCTTTTCTGAGACGTGCATTTCGTGCTTGATCACGGTAATGACCGGGAAATGGATGATTCATAAAGGACCTCCGACAGAAATATTGGAATCAGAACCAATATATGCCGCCGGAGGTCGGTTTATGAAAGAAGTCCGAATCAGTTAGGGAAACACTGATTTAATGAGGTGGTACAGATTCGGTACAGATTTTTT
>CAZMAZ010000254.1:0-2116 GCA_964564255.1 uncultured Clostridium sp.
TTTTCCGTGCCGCGACGGACAACGCCTGTATTGTACCATATTTTGCGCGGTTATGCAAGTGGTAACATGCCAAAAATCGAAAATAATTCGGAAACAATGCAAAAAAAATCGCGGTTTTGCCCGGAAACGGATGCGGTATCGGGAGGAATTTCGATTTGCTTTCAAAAGGGGGTTGCATTTTTGCGCAAAATGGTTTATAATAGAGAAAGTAACATGGGTGTTTGTCGCCCGATGCGGAATAACGCGAAAAACGGTCGAAAATACTTGTAGAAAGAAGGAAGAAAAAATGGAAGAACGAACCGAGCCAAAAAAGGCGGAGCGCGTCAGCAAAGAAAACTACTATCTGGACATTGCACAAACGGTTGCGGAACGCAGTACCTGCTTGCGCCGTAAGTTCGGTGCCATTATTGTCAAAGACGACAACATTATTGCCACAGGCTATAACGGGGCACCGCGCGGACGGCAAAACTGCAGTGAACTCGGGCAGTGCACACGCGACCGCTTGGGAATTCCGCGCGGAGAGCGTTATGAGATGTGCCGTTCCTTGCATGCGGAGATGAATGCCGTAATTTCTGCCGCGCGGTCGGATATGCTGGGGGCAACCCTTTACATGGTTTGTGTCGATTCGCAAAACGGTTGCTTGCAGAGCGGCACCAGCAGCTGCATGATGTGCAAACGGGTGGTCATCAACGCCGGAATCGAGCGGGTGGTAGTGCGTGATACGGCACAGGACTACCGTGTGATTCGTGTTGCGGATTGGATTACCGATGACGACTCTTTGAGCGGCGTTTTCGGATATTGAAGCAAATAAAATCAAAGGCAAAAGGGAAGAAAAATGGGCAAGAAACACAAGGAACAAAAGAAACAAAATAGGCGGCAGGTGCAGGAACTGAAAGCCGAACAGGCGGATAAAACGAACGTTCCCAAATGGCTCCCCGTTTTGGTGGGCGCGTGTGCCGTTCTGGCTGCGGTTTTGGTCGGGATGCTGATATGGCTTTTGCCTGCACACAAAAATGTCTTGACCTATGACGCGGAGACCGATCGCTATATCGATGAAAACGGCAAAGCATATATGTACATGGGGCTGTCCTTTGAGCCGGTTTCCTATGCCAAGGAATCGGATGCCTATGTGCAGGTCGGCAAGACGCGGTCCGATTTGCACCGCATCAGCGGCATGACCGACGGAGATTGGTATTGCACCGATGACGGTGACGTGTTCGGCGCGATCGATGCCATGCCCGATATTTACGCCTTGACCGTGGACGAAATCGGTATCTGTCAGGATACCACCATTGTGACACAGCTCGGTGTTATCGCGCAACGGTCCAACATTGAGGCGATTCGTATGGCATTTGAAGACGGGGAAACCGTAAATCGACCGGATGTCAAATCGCAGACAAAGTATGTTTTGCGTTTTTATCTCGGAGATACCTATAAAGGTCTTATTTATAAACTGGAATATCTGGAATACGAAGAGGAAGTTGAAGTAGCCGACGGCAAAAAGACACGGTATTTCCTTTATGAGCGTGAAGGTGAAAAATGTGTGCCGATGGATGCAACTGTTCATGACATTTTGGAAAACGGAGAATAAGCCATGTCGGAACCGTTTTATACGCTGTGCCGTATGACCGAATCCCATCTTTCGCAGGTGGCTGCACTGGAAAAGGCGTGCTTTCCTTTGCCGTGGAGCGAGGAAAGCTTGCGACTGCTCCTGCCGCCTGCCATAGGCAGAGGCGTGGTTGCGCTGGTTGGGGATCGTGTGGTCGCTTACGGCGGCATTTTACCGGTCGCGGGCGAGGGACAGATTACCAACATTCTCACCGACCCCGCGTATCGGAGTCGCGGCATCGGTCGCGCGGTGATTGCGGCACTTTTGGAATGTGCACGCCTTGCACAGTGTGAAAATGTACTGCTGGAGGTGCGGAAGTCCAATCTTCGTGCGCAGTCTCTGTATCGGTCGCTGGGATTTACCGAAATCGGAACCCGCCATGCCTTTTATCGAATGCCGACCGAGGACGCCATTATGATGGAGATAAAAGTGAAGAAGTGAAGAAGTGAAGATAGCCGATTGTAAAAATCGAAGGAATACAAATAAAATCGTTTTTTCGGCAGCTTT
>CAZMAZ010000255.1:0-2097 GCA_964564255.1 uncultured Clostridium sp.
CGGCAGGACGAAGGCGCGGGAGCGAGTGCCCGAACCCGCGATAGCGGAGAGAGGGCAGCCGCGAAAGTGCCGTAGTGCGCCGCTATGACGGCAGGACGAAGGCGCGGGAGCGAGTGCCCGAACCCGCGATAGCGGAGAGAGGGCAGCCGCGAAAGTGCCGTAGTGCGCCGCTATGACGGCAGGAATGCAATCATATGCAAAATAAAAAAATCATTGGTTCCGCTTCGCGCCCTTGACAAGTTTCAAAAAAGCATTGATCGTTCTTCGCGATACTCATACCGATACAAAGTTTTTTCCGCTTATGAGTATCACGAAAAAAATTATAATGCTTTTTTGAAATTGGTAAAGGGTAACAAACCAATGATTTTTTTATTTTTTATCTTGCTTAATTGCACGAATCGGTTATAGCGTCCTCACCCGATACTATTTGCGCGTTTAGATCTTCACATTGTTTTCTCATGCATTCTTCTGGCATATCAAAGATATCTTTCGGGACTACAAAGTAACGATTAGAAGCCCATGATGCGACCATACGATCAAGCTCTTTTGACTTACATTTGGTGCATACTTCGATTTCTTCGATTTCTTCATCGTCTTCTTTGTCGATATCTTCGTTTATTTCAAGTTTTTTCAGATATTCTTTTATAATTCCACCAAAGGAAACCAGCCTTTTGTTAGCTATAGCAAGCGCTAAATTGCGTAGTTCGCCGAGTGGCATTGTAATTGCATCCGTTGCTTTAACCGAATATTTATAAGCTTCACAAATAGCACCAGCCAGTGAGTCACCTTCTGTATGTGTTCTTATTTCTTCACGATTTTGTGCTTTTTTTGATACGATTAGGCCCTTTTTTTCTGCAATTCTTAGCCATTCATTGACCACTTTATCGCATGTTTCTGCCGTATGTGAGATTAAAATGACATGAAAATGCGGGTGGTGTGTTTGCGTTTCTTCGTTGAAAGTGGTTTCAATAGAACGACCCCAACCGAATAACGCAGTTTTTGCCCACCTTTGAGAGATTAAAGTTTTCCAAGTTTCTTGCATTTTCTCCAAAGTCTCTTTTAAGAGATAGCCCTTACAATTTTGCACGGTTAGCGTTACAAGGCTATAATGATATTCTGGATAAGCAAGGAAAAGTGCTTGTATTACATTCTGCATTATGCTATATCTTTTTATCGACAAACGCCAATTGCAAATCGGGCATAATCTATCACGGCATAGTCTTGCTGATGTTATATGGATATTTCCGCACTCTTTGCAATGTGTAAATTCTATTTCCTTGCCGCAAGCCATTACATTCCACCCTCTCTTACCAAGTCCCGCTTCCAACATTCTTTCAGCCATTTCAACGGAGAGCTTTTTGTGATCTTGCCATTGTGCAAGAATCGGTTTTTTCTCCTCTGCTTTTCTCTTTGCTCTTTTGATATTTGCGATAGCAATTCTATGCGCGGTTTTTTCGGTATAAACGTTGACATTGAAGAAATTTTCTGCTATAATAGTAGTTGACATGGTTGGACTCCTTAAAATAAAGTTCAATAAAGTTCTTGTCTATTTTGGGGTTCTAACTGATTTTAAATCTCTGCTATTCGCCTAGCAGGGATTTTTTTCTTTAGGTATATTATATCATATTTTTACAAATTTGTCAACTATTATCGCGCAATTTCTTCAACGTTTTTTCTAAATTTCTGCCGCGCCCGCGGGTGGGTGCAAGAGAACTTCGAACGGCTGTACGAAGGCGCGGGAGCGAGTGCCCGAACCCGCGATAGCGGAGAGAGGGCAGCCGCTAAAGTGCCGTAGTGCGCCGAAAATATTGTGGATGGGTGGGGGCGGGGGCGGCTTATTTAAGATTGTCGATATGTAGATTTGTTGAAGAAGTTTCTAATAGTATCAAGGGCTAAATTCGTTCGTGCACCCGAACGTATGTTCGGAACATGTGTTCGGTTTTCCACAGGCTTCTCCACATTATTTTGCATATGATTGCATTCCTGCCGTCATAGTCATAGCGGCAGGACGAAGGCGCGGGAGCGAGTGCCCGAACCCGCGATAGCGGAGAGAGGGCAGCCGCGAAAGTGCCGTAGTGCGCCGCTATGACGGCAGGA
>CAZMAZ010000256.1:0-2093 GCA_964564255.1 uncultured Clostridium sp.
CAAACGATTTTTGCATATACCGTTCTTTACAAAATGGTTTCCATACCGTATTTTTGCACCTTGAGTCCGACATGCTGATAAAACCGCAACGCATCGACATTATCTGCCCAAACATTCAAGGTCAGATTATAGCATCCGCTTTGCTTGGCAAAGGCGCGCACATACGCATACAGCGCACTGCCGATATGTTCACCGCGCGCCTCCCGATCGACACAAAGGTCATCGATATACAGGGTCAAAACATCGGTCATACTTTCGTCGTTTACAAACTGCTTGAAAATGCAAAAGGCATAGCCGCGCACCTCTCCCGCACGTTCCGCCACAAAAACAGGTCTCTCGGGATTTTGCAAAATCTCCGCCACCTCTTTTTCACCGTATTTGCGGGCACCGACCCGAAACAAATCGGGGCGCAGGTCACTGTGCACCCGATGCACCTGCAAAAGCAGGCGGCAAATCGCGGGAATGTCTGCCGATACGGCTTTGCGAATCAGAATCGGCTCGGCTTCCCTTTCGGGCTCTTTTTTTATCTCGTTTTCCATAGGTAAAGCTCAAAATGCAAGCCGCTGTTCGATATAAGCGCACAGCTCGGCAATCGGCAGACGAATCTGCTCCATGGTATCGCGATCGCGGACGGTAACGCACCCGTCGTTTTCGGATTCAAAGTCATAGGTGATGCAGAACGGTGTTCCGATTTCATCCTGGCGGCGGTAGCGCTTACCGATCGAGCCGGTTTCATCAAATTCCACATTGAAGTATTTTGCAAGCTGGTCATAAACCTCGCCCGCCTTTTCGCTGAGCTTTTTGGACAGCGGCAAAACGGCAGCTTTGACCGGCGCCAGCGCGGGATGCAGATGCAAAACCACACGAATGTCGTTCTTTTCGGCGTCAACCACTTCCTCGTCGTAGGCGTCGCACAAAAACGCCAGTGCGACACGGTCGGCACCCAGTGACGGCTCAATGACATAAGGAATATACTTTTCGTTGGTTTCCGGGTCAAAATATTCCATGGATTCGCCCGAAACATTCTGATGCTGTGTCAGGTCATAGTCGGTACGGTCCGCAATGCCCCAAAGCTCGCCCCAGCCGAACGGGAACAAAAATTCAATATCGGTGGTACCCTTGGAATAGAAGCAAAGCTCGTCCGGGCTGTGGTCGCGCAGACGCAGATGCTCCTTTGTCATGCCGAGCGAATACAAAAACTGCTCGCAGTAGCCTCTCCAATAAGCAAACCACTCCAAATCGGTTCCCGGCTTGCAGAAAAATTCCAGCTCCATTTGCTCAAATTCGCGTGTGCGGAAGGTAAAGTTTCCGGGTGTGATTTCATTTCGGAAGGCTTTTCCGATCTGTCCGACACCGAACGGCAGTTTTTTGCGGGAGGCTCTTTGTGCATTTTTGAACTGAACAAAAATTCCCTGTGCGGTTTCCGGGCGCAGATACACCGTGCTCGCGGATTCCTCGGTAACGCCGATAAAGGTCTTGAACATCAGGTTAAATGCGCGAATGGCAGTAAAATCAGAAGAACCGCAGCTCGGGCAAGCAATATGATTTTCCTTAATATAGGCATACATCTCATCATTCGACCAGCCTGCGGGATTGACATCCAATCCGTTTGCAAAGGCATAGTCCTCAATCAATTTATCGGCACGGTGACGGCTGCGGCAAACCTTGCAGTCCATCAGCGGATCCGAAAAGCCGCCGAGGTGACCGGATGCCACCCATGTTTGGGGATTCATGATAATGGCACTGTCAAGTCCGATATTGTACTTGCTCTCCTGCACAAATTTTTTCCACCATGCACGTTTGACATTATTTTTAAATTCCACTCCCAGGGGGCCGTAGTCCCAAGAATTGGCAAGTCCACCGTAAATTTCGGAGCCCGGGAAAATAAAGCCGCGATTTTTGCAAAGCGCTACAATTTTATCCATTGTCTTCTGTGAATGATCCATTTTCTGTCACTCTCCTTAAAAAATAAAATTTTCATTGCTTTATTGTATCACACCTTGTCTGACTTGTCAATAGTTTTGCGACAGTTTTTCGAATTTTGACCGATTTTGACCGATTGACAAATGCAAAAAAATGTGGTATACTATCGT
>CAZMAZ010000257.1:0-2073 GCA_964564255.1 uncultured Clostridium sp.
GAGGGCTTCCACGGCATCCCGAAGCAGGTCGGGCTCGGAGAAGGGGACACGGCGGTTTTGAATCAACTGATAGCGTTCATGCCCTTTTCCCGCCAAAAGAATCACATCACCGGTACGGGCAAGGGAGACTGCATGGCGAATGGCATCGGCGCGGTCGGGAATAGCGACATAGGGACAGCCGTCCTGCGGCGAGAACGCCGCCGCAATATCGGCAATGATTTTTTCGGGGTTTTCCGTATTGGGATTGTCCGAGGTCAGAATGCACAGGTCGGCAAGCTCCGAAGCCACCTTTCCCATTTCATAGCGGCGCCCTTCGGTGCGACCGCCGACAGAGCCGAACAGGCAGATCAGACGTTTGGGCTGATAGGTACGCAAAGATTCCAGAATTGAGGTCAGACTGACGCGGTTATGTGCATAATCAATGACAAAGGTAACATCAGGCAGAGAGGGAAAGCGAATCAGCTCAAAGCGCCCGGGCACATGCGCGGTTGCCAGTGCATCGACGGCGTCTTTTGCCGAAATACCGAGTGCATGGCAGGCGGCAATCACCGCAAGTGCGTTATAGACCGAATAGTCGCCCGCAAACGGCAGAAAGACAGGCAGGGTTCCGTTTTTTGCACGGCAGAAAAAGCGAATGCCAAACTGCCCGTCCCGATTTTCGGCAACCGAGGCGGAGCCGCGAAAGTCTGCGTTTTCCCCCATGCCGTAGGTCAGAACGGTTTGGGCAGAGCATCCCTTCAGCATGTATCCCGCGTGCGGATCGTCGGCGTTGACAATCGCCGTTTGCGCACCGTAGTCGGTAAAGAGCAGATGCTTGCAGTCGCGGTAATTTTCAAAGCTCGGATGCTCCCGCAGACCGATGTGGTCGGGCGAGAGATTGGTAAAAAGACAAAGAGAAAAGGACAAGCCGCGCACCCGTTCCAAAAGCAGTGCCTGCGAGGAAACCTCCAAAATGACATAACGAATTCCTTGGTCGACAAAGCATCGCAAATAGCGTTGCAGGTCCAGACTCTCCGGGGTGGTGTTGACGGTCTCTTCGCGGTGGTCCCGATAGCAAACGCCGTTTGTGCCGATATAGGCAACCGGGAAGTGGCAATGCTCCAGCGCACGATACAGCATCAGCGCGGTTGTGGTTTTGCCTTTGGTGCCGGTAATGCCAATGAGGGTCAGTCGGTTTGCCGGATAGCCGTAAAAACGCGCGGCAAGGTCGGCAAGCGCCGTTCGCGTATTGGGCGTTTGGTATACGGCGGCGTCGGGCGGCAGGGAAACCGATGTTTGCACTAAAAAAACGCGACAGCCCGCGTCGTAGGCGGATTTGGCAAAGGCATGCCCGTCGCTTGTCAAGCCGGGGACACAAATAAAAATCGATTTGGGACCAACCTTTCGGGAGTCGCAGACCACGGCGTCAATCTCCGGGTCGAATGTCGGATTGCCCTGCAAGCGTGTGGGGGCAAGAAGGGAAAAAAGCAGAGAAAGTTTCATGAAAATCTCCTTGGGCGTTTTGACGTAAGGGTGCTCTTTAATGAGGCGGTACAGATTTTTTGCCTGCAATAGCGGTTTCTTTAGCAAAGGTATTGCGGAAGCGGCAGTCGGTCGCGTGTCGGCGGCTCAAGAGACAGCAGGTAGTAGGGAGAGAGCATTTGCGCATATGCCCGCAAAAAGCGAACCGCGCCTGGGGAGCAGGGAAACAGGCAAAGAAGCATGCCGCTGTTTTTGCGCGCGTAAGCAATCAATTGCTCCGCAAGCAGGGCATCTGCGCAGGGACGCAGGACGCGGTGATATTCCGTAATGGCGGAAAGAAAGCATCCGAACGGCAATTCGGTTGCAAATACGGCAGGGAAGAGGTTCCATTCTCGCCTGACGGCGCGGAGAATCGGCGCCTCCTTGCGGGAGGGAAACAGAAAAACGGGCAGATATAAGTCGGATAATATTTGATGCAGTTGCACGGCGCGCGCTCCTTTCCGATCTGATACCTCTATTATACACCATTTTTGCAAAAAAGGGAAGATAAATTAAAAAAACAGCAGAAAAATACTTGCAAAAATGCGCCGAATGGCTTATAATGACAGAAGA
>CAZMAZ010000258.1:0-2072 GCA_964564255.1 uncultured Clostridium sp.
GCGATAAGGATGCTGGCGCAACTATGACGTAATTCGTGCAAACGGATTACAGGCAGATTATGACGAACCAAAAAGGTTTTGAAATGTGTCGTCAACGTATCGGGACGAATAAGGTTTCCCGTTTCGTCCACGCACACGTAGTCAAGATAATTCGGATTATAGTAAGTACCGTATTTTTGAATACGCTCTTGCTGTTCGGCTTTGAGTTTTAAGAGCATATCACGCACTACGGGCAGCAGGGGTAAGGTTCGCAAACTTGATTGATTTTTCATTGTATCTTTAATTACAATGGTTCGTTTGCCGTCAACCTCGCATTGAACCGCCGCATGATCGAGAGTGAGAGTGTTTTTCTCAAAATCAATAGAACTCCACCGAAGACCGCCGACCTCGCTTCTTCGCATACCATAAATTGCGGTCAATTTATAAATATGCTCGTAGGGATCGCCCTCAAGTTCTTTGAACAAGGTTTTTACCTGTTCTGCCGTGTAAAACTTGGCTTTGTGCTTTTGGAATTTAGGCCTTTCGATTTTATCTGCCGGGTTGGTCTGTATCATATCAGAGCGATAAGCAATTTGTAACGCTCTGTGTATGACGATATGGTAATGGTGGCAAACCTGCTTGGATTTTCCTTTTTCCTCTTGCAAATAGGTATAAAATTCTTGGATGTGCTTAGGCTTTATTTCGTCCAATTTCAAGCCCTTTTCTTCAAAATAGGCGGCAATCACTTTCGTAAGGCGTAAATATCCGCTATAAGTGGATTGTTGTAGATTTGGCTTCGCCATTCTCAACCATTCAAAAAGATAGTCGGAGAAAAGCGGGCTGTCGGTTTCTTCGCGTGTAGGCGTAGGTTGCTTTGTTCCCGTAAGAGATAAAACGCCGCTTTCGTATTTTGCAACAATATCACGCATCATATCGGTAGCCGCACGCTTATTATTTTTCTCGTCAAGACCAGTAGCAACCCACTTGTTCTTATATTTCCCGTTTTCGTCTTTATAGGAAATCACAACGTAGTATTTACCGCCTTTGACCGCTAATCTTCCTGTCATTTCTTTTCCTCCGGGCAAACAAAGGCAATTACGCTCTTTTTTGCTATAATATATTTGCTCCCAACCTTTTTGGCGGGCAGTTCTCCGCTACGCAAAAGGCGATATGCAAACGATAAGCTGACGTGGAGCATTTCGGTTACTTGTTCAACGCTCACAACGTCGGGATAATCCTTAAAAAGTTCGTGCATATTTCACCCCATTTCAGTATCGGATTTATTAAAAGCCGCACCGTTGTTATTAACGGTGCGCTGTATGTCTTCGATTAAACATTCCAGATCGGATACTTCGGCATTTCTCAAGGAGCCGTAGGCATCTAAAATGTATATTTCGTCGTTTACGTGTTCTAACTTTCTCATAAAGTGGAACAGCTTTGTAAGGTCTTTCGCTTCGGATAAAACGAGCATATCGAGCGTTTCGCCGTAAACGAAGTCAGATTCCTCTAAATGCCTTTGAGTATTACTACCGGTGTTTTGGTCGTATTCTCTGCAACACTTTTCTATATGTTGGTAATTTAGCAACAGGTCGGAACCGAAAGAGCTTTGTATGTATTCCAATTCGGACAGAAAATCCTTTCGGTAGCAATCTTCTACACTACGGGCAAAAAATTCGCCATAATTGAACACAAGGCAATCACCGGGTTCGCAGATAATCGTGTCGCCGTTCCTATCAAGAAATTCTCTCGTATCGGGAGAAAGGTTCTTAATATAAACGTAATCAGAAAACCATTTGCGGAAATAATCGTTTTGCATATCAAAGAAATTTGCCGGTGCATTGTAAAACAGGTCTTCTTCGTAGCGAAAATGAGCAGAATTGAAATTTTCCACAAGCGTTTGATATTGTGCAACATTCTCAACACCCGCTAATTTTGGATATACTTCTTCGCCGTGTCCGTTTGTGAAATACATATTGCCGTTAAATTCAATACAACTCATAATGTTGCCTTCGGGCGTGATAATAGCAATTTGTCCTCTTGTCAAGTATGGACCTCCTTTACATTTGATTTTGCTGCGTGCTAAATTTGCGGTA
>CAZMAZ010000259.1:0-2053 GCA_964564255.1 uncultured Clostridium sp.
CAACGCGCGCTGGGCGGCAGAGAGATTTTTTGTCGGTTTAGACAAAAGGACGACAGCTGTAGCAGCGCTACAGCATGTAGCAGCGCTACAGCATGTAGCAGCGCTACTGCCGAGGAGTTTTGTGACAACCGGCGGAAAAGATCTCGCCGAATCTGCGTGCGATGAATTTTTAGAGGTGCCCTTTTGAAATTCATTCAAACAGAAAAGCCGCAGGACGGTAACCATCACTGCGACACACCAAAAAGGCACATTGCGTGATAGCTCTCCACTTGCTCTGTACAGAACAAAGTGACAGTACGGCAGATCTTCTCTGCAATACCGGCATATACGACAGTATCCGTATCGCATATCCTCGGCAATGTTCCCTTTCACACGGGAGCGGATCCCCCTTTGATCATGCTACTCATAAACATCGCGCCTCTACCTTATCTCGGTTTTCAATTGAACGACGCAAGTATTATAGCACATGTGTGTTTGCTTGTCAAGTGCTTTTTGCATTTTTTTGAAAATTTTTCGAGGTAATTTCCAAAAAGCTATTGACACCACGTTTTTTTTGTGCTATAATAACAACTCGGTACGGGCTTTGCAAAAATGCACCCGTCTCCTTGCTGCGAAAAAAATCTGAAATTCGCAGTCGTAATCGTCCATAGGGAGGTAAGAAAATGGATAAGATCACAAATTTCTATGAGAGCCTTTTCATCGTCGACATCACCGGCGGTGAAGAAGCAACCAAAGCAACCGTGGAAAAGTTCACGAGCCTTGTCGCCGCAAACGGCGAAATCATTGACGTTGCCGAATGGGGCAAGCGTCGCCTTGCATATCCGATCAACGATATGCCCGAAGGCTACTATGTTGTCGTAACCTTCAAATCCGAACCCGCTTTCCCTGCAGAGCTGGAACGTCTGTACAACATCGATGAATCGATTATGCGTTCCCTGACGCTCCGTCTGGAAGCAGAACCCATTAAGAAAGAAGCCCCTGTCGCAGAGGAAGCACCTGCAGTTGAAGAAGCTCCCGCAGTTGAGGAAGCGCCTGCTGTAGAAGAAGTTCCCGCGACCGAAGAAGTTTCGGCATCCGACGCCGAATAAAAAATCAAACAACGGAGGGATTGGTTATGGCAAATTTCAATCTGAACAAAATTATTCTCGGCGGTCGTTTGACGCAGGATCCTGAGTTGAAGCAGACGCAAAACGGAATCGCCGTAGCAACCTTCAAGATCGCGGTTAACCGTCGGTATTCCCGCGACGCACAACAGCAGGAAGCGGATTTCTTCAATTGCATCGCTTGGCGCTCGCAGGCGGAATTTGTTTCCCGTTATTTTCACAAAGGCTCTGCCATCTGCGTAATCGGCGCGGTACAAAACCGTTCGTGGACCGATCAGCAGAATGTCAAACATTATATTACCGAGGTCGTAGTGGACGAAATTCAATTTGTGGATTCCCGCAACGAGTCTTCGGCAGGACAGGCACCCTCTGTTCCCGGCGCCGATGTGTATGGCGCACCCACTTACTCCTCTCCCGCGGCATCTTCGCCCAAGTTTGAGGAGATTAAAACCGACGACGATCTTCCCTTCTGATTCGGTCATATTGATCGCAATCAAGAGAGAAATTCCCGTCATATCAACGAAAGGATGAATAATTAAAATGGATAGAACCGAAAACACCACCCGCCCTGCACGTCCTGCAGCGCGCAACAGAAGAAGAAAGGTCTGCATTTTCTGCGCAGACAAAATCGCATTTATTGATTACAAGGATATTGGCAGACTGCGCAAATGCGTCAGCGAGCGTGGCAAAATTCTTCCCAGAAGAATTTCCGGCACATGCGCACGTCATCAGCGCGAGGTCAATGTCGCTATTAAGCGTGCGCGTCAGGTCGCATTGCTGCCCTTTTTGACCGATTAAACCAAACACAGCCGCGTCAAATGCTTTTTGGCAAATGACGCGGCTTTTTCTTTTTGTTTTTGCTTGTGTATCAAGTTTCCCGTTTCGGGACATACTTTTAGTAACCGAAAGAAGGAGGAATTGGAAATGGTACTAACACAAAAAGAAGAGGG
>CAZMAZ010000260.1:0-2050 GCA_964564255.1 uncultured Clostridium sp.
GGCTCGAAGATTAAGCCGTACCAATGCTGTTCCAGCTCGCCTTTGGTATGTTCGATTGCCTCGTCGACAAATTGCAGAGCGGCAGGAGCAGCCTCTTCCAGCTTGCAGCCGTGCGAAAGGTAGCCGATCAGTGCGGCGGTGTAAACATCGCCGGTGCCGTGCAAATGGGCGTTCAGATACGGACCGGTTGCGGTGCAAATCTCGCCTGCGGCGTTCTCAAACACGACGCCGATGGTGTTCTCGTTAAACATAATGCCGGTAATGACAACCCGTTTTGCGCCGAGAGCGTGCAGTTTTCCAAGCAACTGTTCCATACGCTCGCGAGAGTAGGGAGCATCCTCATAGGGGACCCCCGCCAACAGGCAAGCCTCGGTCAGGTTGGGCGTGATGACGTCTGCGCCGTTGCAGAGCTTGCGCATGGTCTCTACATATTTGTCGTCATAAATCGAATAGAGCTTGCCGTTGTCGCCCATGACCGGGTCAATAATGCGCAGGGCATCCGGCTTGCAGACGCGCGGTGCATATTGCAAAAGCAGTTCAATCTGCGCGGCAGAGCCGAAGTATCCGGTGCAGAGCAGGTCAAATTGCGTGTCCAGGGATTCCCAATGGGCAAGTATTTTTTCCATTTCCTCGGTCATATCCAAGAAAGTGAAACCGGAAAAGCCGCCCGTGTGGGTCGAAAGGAGCGCAGTGGGCAAAACCACCGTTTCCAATCCTGCCGCTGAAAGAATGGGGAGCATAACCGTGTTGGAGCATTGTCCGAGACAGGAGATGTCCTGTACCGACAGAATGCGTTTGTGTTGTGACATAAAAATCACCTCCGTTTCATGGCAAACATTATAGCACAGTCGGATTGATTTTTCAAGACCCTAAATGAAAGTTTTTCGCGATTTTTGAAAGTTGGGGATTGTCGGTAAAAACGCAGGGGAAGGGGCGGGGAGGTTACCTGTTTCGAATATAGCGTGCGTTTTTGGCTGAGCCGATGCGTTTAATTTGTCCGGATTTCACCATTCTTCCCAGAACCGTTTCCACGGTTGTGGGGCTGATGTCCGGATGCATCGCGCATATTTCCGCCTTGGAAATGGGGGTTAGGTTGCCAAGGACTGTAGCTTCAATGCGGGCGGTTTTTGTGACCTTCCTGCCATGCACAACGGCAAATCGCGTGTCCAGCTCTTTATAACACATGTAAAGCATGGACAAGAAGTTTTGAATAAACGGGAAATAGTCGTTTTCGTTGGTATTCCAGCCTTCCGAGGACTGTCGGAGCGCTTCATAGTAAAATGCCTTATAATGATTGATTTGTTCTTCAAAGGAAATATATTTGCCTGCGTCGAATCCGTTTTGATACAGAAGCAGAAGCGATAGGAGTCTGGATATTCTGCCGTTACCGTCGCGGAAGGGATGAATGCAGAGAAAATCCAAAATGACGCAGGGAATCAACAGAAGCTGATTGATATTTGCGTTGGAACAAGCGTCCAGATAGGCAAGCTCCAGTTGTTCCATCGCCGCACGGGTTTCGGCAGCCGGCGTGGGGCGGAAGCGGACGCTCCTTGTGCCGTCGGGCGCAATTTCCAGAATCACATTGTCCGTGGTTTTATATTGTCCGGCAAATTCGTATCCTGCGGGCGACATCATAATCTCGTGCAGACGGAGAATGTCTCGTTCGCCAAAAGACAAATGCGCATATTCGGTGTGAACGAGGTTCAGCGCATCGCGATACCCGGCGATTTCCGTCTCGTTGTGGTTGAGCGGGGCACTGCTTCGGTTTACGATCTCCGCGATACGCTTGTCACTTGTGACGATGCCCTCAATGGCGTTGGAGCTTTTGACAGATTGCACCTTTGCCACAGCTTCCAATTCGGTAAATATCGGGGCATATTCGGCTTTTCGAAGATCGGCGGCGGAGCGCAACGAATAGATGCCGCCGGTAATATCGATAAGTTTTGTCGGCAGCAGACCGTTATCTAAAAAGGAATAGTCGAACTTTTTCATGAGATTCCCTCCGTTTCTGCATATTATTATACCATTTTATATGCAGTAAGTCAACCCC
>CAZMAZ010000261.1:0-2048 GCA_964564255.1 uncultured Clostridium sp.
TGTAAACAACGCATAACATGATACGTCATCGTCCGTTTTCTGCCTTTAACAATATCGCGAAAGGAATCCCCAACATGAACCGAACTCTGCAAAAACAAATATTTGCGTCCCTCCCGGCATTTGTATTAACTCTTTTGTTGATTCTTTCTCCCATTTCCCTGCTGTCCTCTTGCAATTTCCGCCAAAACACGCCGACCGATACCACAGACGGAGAAGCCGACAGCTTCGGCACTCCCGCCGAGGGCTATACCGCGGAAAGCGATCCCGACGCGGATGCCGATTTGCGTGTCAATCCCGTCTTTTCGGTGCAGGGCGGCGTTTTTACAGAGGCGCTTACCCTGACAGTTTCACTGCCGGAAAACGCCCCCGCGGGCACACGCATTCACTATACAACCGACGGTAGCATTCCGACCGAAAAAAGCGCGGAGCTTAGCGAACAGACAAGTCTGACACTGCTTGACAAGGAAGATACCGCGGTCATCCGCGCCGTTTGCGTCGATTCCGACGGGCAACCGCTTGGTGTTGCCGTCACAAACACCTATCTGTTGTCCGACGCGCTCGCCTCTCCGCTGTATCGTATCTCGATCACCTGCCCGCAAAGCGACTTAAATCGCATCATTCAGAATTACAACAGCTCCGAAGAGGTCATTGCTCACATTGAAATGGTAACGCCGAGCGGAGAACGCGTCATTTCGCAGGACGGCGGGTTGCGTATTTTCGGCGGCACCTCCCGATCTTTGGGGCAAAAATCCTTTAAAATCATTGCCCGTAAAACCGCGCGCATGGATTCCGTCTACTACGACGGCACCGGCTCTTTCCGCTACCCCTTTTTCGAAAATCGAATTGTTCGCTCCGGCGAGGACGCAGGCAAGGTACTGGATCGGTATGACAGTTTGATTCTGCGCAACGGCGGAAACGATTCCCTGCAACACAATTCCGTGGACCCGTTGCGTCCGACCCTTTTGCGCGACGGGCTGGCAAACAATTTTGCCGCTTCGGTTTGCGAGACATTGGACTACGCCAACTCCACCTTTTGCGTTGTGTATCTCAACGGGGCATATTACGGCATTCTCGATATGCGCGAAAATATGAACGAAGACTATGTGCGCCGCGTTTACGGCGTTGACGACCAAAACGTGGAGCTAATCAAAAGCGAAGTGGACACCTCGCGCGGCGGTCGCTTTGACGGAAACTGGTTTTACTACGAATCCGACAGCGAATCGGCGCTGAACGACTGGAAAGCACTGTGCAAAAAGGTGACACGCGCCGTGCACGCCAAAGGTGACAAATACCAAAGCGTATTTGCAGAGGTGGAAGCGGCAATCGATTTGGAGAGCTTGAAAGAATATTTTGCGCTGAATCTCTACCTTTGCAATACCGACTGGCCACACAACAATGTCAAACTTTGGCGATACAACGGAGAAGCCGTCGAAGGCATCGCCGTTACCGACGGAAAATGGCGATTCATGACACGCGACATGGATTTGGGGATGGGCAGATATGAGTCCATGCCGCTGCCCGAAATCTATACCCTTGCCGACACCGACACCTTTTACCGCACGCTCGGCAATTATGTAAACGGCTTTACAGACAACGGACAGCTCTATCCCGATTCCCTCGGATTGCAAGCAATCTTTGCTTTTGTTTTGAGAAACGATGATTTTCGTGCCGCCTTTACCGACTACTGCCGCGAGCTTGCCTCCGAGAAAAATACGGCTGTTTTGACCGCACTTTACAAGCAGAGCGTTTCGCAGATTCAAGGAGAAATCGCCGCACACATCAAGCGATGGAAATCCTCGCTCGGCGGATTTACAAGAAAGAAATGGGCAACATCGCACGGTGAAATCGCCGAATTCATTCGCACGCGCGCCCCTTACTTCCTGGAAGATTTGGATACGGCAATGGCGCTTGTCGCTTCCTAAAAAATCGGTCAATTATGTTTTTTGGGGAAATTTCCTTTCGGGAAGTTTCCCCGAAAGTTGTAGACAAAAGGCTCCCTAATTGTCAAAATGCATAAAATCCATTGCCGCTTTTTCTTTGACCATGAA
>CAZMAZ010000262.1:0-2012 GCA_964564255.1 uncultured Clostridium sp.
GGCGTGCCCTTGTCACCGCTTCCCGAGGTCAGGTCGCAAAGCGAACCGATAAGGTCGGTCAGGCGGCGGGGTGTGGTACCCTCGGATACCATATTGCCGACAAGGTCATTGTCCTTGTGACGAATGTATTCCTTGATGGCAGAGCGCAGAGCCTCGCCGGACAGGTTTGCAAAATCATTGTCAGCCAGGTATTTGAGCTTAACCTCGTTGGGCTTGCCCTCCAAACCGGGTGTATAAGCGGGAGAAACGACCGGGTCTGCAAGCTCCCAAATCTTTCCGATCGGATCCTTGAATGCACCGTCGCCGTAGACCATAACCTCCACCACTTTTCCGGTGGCATCCAAAACACGCTTTTGCACATCCTCGACAAACAGGTCGCAGTCACGCGGGAAGAGCTTTACGCGATCTTCGGTTGCCTTGTTTGTGCCAAGCAAACCGTACTGTGCGTTAAAACCGGATCCGTTGACCGATGCGGTCATAATATCGTCAAGCCCCAATACGATTTCCGCACCGGCGGCACGGAGAAGTCTCTTGGAGCGCTCGCGCGTGTGAATGTCACAGGTCAGAACGCGCTTGGTTTTGGTCAGAATTGCACGTGCGTCGTTTGCAAACAGCACTTCGCATTCCGCACCGCATTCATGAATCAGGTTTTCATAATATTCGACGTAATCGACGCCGGTGAAGGGATGACGGTTGACACCGAACAGCTCACGGTAACGCGCCAGGGAAAGGACATCGCGATAGGGATCGACGCCTGCTTCGTCCAGACGGTCCATGGAGATTAGATGATTGCCGACCTCATCGGAAGGATAACTCAGCTGTAAAACAACCTTCTTTGCACCCATGGCGATGCCGCGCAAACAAATAGCAAAACGGTTTCTGGACAGAATCGGGAAGACGACGCCGATGGTTTCGCCACCGAGCTTTGCACGGACGTCTGCCGCAATGTCTTCGACCGATGCGTAGTTGTTTTGCGCGCGCGCCACAACCGCTTCGGTAACAGCGATGATGTCGTGATTTTCAATGCTGAAATTTTCCGCCTTTGCAGCCGCCAGCACCGATGCGGTTACAATTTCCGCCAGATTATCGCCGTTTCTGATAATAGGAGCGCGAATTCCGCGGGAGACAGTACCAACCATTCTTTCCATACCCAAAAAGCCTCGTTTCGAATTTATTTTTCCTATGGGGAAGTCTCAAAAGACTTCCGATTTAACTTCAATAGTATAGCACATCGGAGCGCATTTGTAAAGAGTTTTTTTACGAATTTTTTTATGAATTTTTCGGGGATTTTTTTGTTGTTTTTTGTTGATTTTTCAGAGTCGCCGTTTGAAAAGCCGTAAAAGGGGTCGCGGGGAACTTCCTGCAAGAAAATTCCCCGCGAAAAATATCTTCACAATTTTATTCGATTTTTATTCGAAATATCTTTTCAGAAGACCCTCAAAGGCTCTGCCGTGGCGTGCTTCGTCGCGTGCCATTTCATGTACGGTATCATGAATCGCATCCAAATTTGCAGCTTTTGCCATTTTGGCAAGCTCGAATTTGCCTTCGGTTGCGCCGTGCTCGGCTTCAACGCGCATTTCCAGATTCTTTTTGGTGGAATCGGTTACGACCTCACCCAAAAGCTCTGCAAATTTCGCCGCATGCTCCGCTTCTTCATATGCCGCTTTTTCCCAATAAAGACCGATTTCCGGATAGCCTTCACGGAAAGCTACGCGTGCCATGGCAAGATACATGCCGACTTCACTGCATTCACCGTTGAAATTGGCGCGCAATCCCTCGATGATTTCTTCGGGGACCTCTTTTTTGCCGACGCCGACAACATGTTCTGCCGCCCAAACGCGGCTGCCGTCCTCAACAACTTCCACAAACTTTTCTCCCGGGACCTTGCAAACAGGGCATTGCTCCGGACGTTCGTTCGATTCTACGATGGCACCGCAAACGGTGCATTTCCATTTTTTCATTTTTTTATCCTCCGTTTTTATTTTGTACTTGTGTTGTGCCTTTAGGGTGCC
>CAZMAZ010000263.1:0-2010 GCA_964564255.1 uncultured Clostridium sp.
AACCGGCGGAAAAGATCTCGCCGAATCTGCGTGCGATGAATTGTTAGAGGTGCCCCAAAACAGGGAAACCCGAGAAAGGAAGATGCGAGTATGCAGGACAAAATGCTGTCTGTTGAGGAATTGGAAAAACAAATCGGGTACCGTTTTCGGGATCCGTCGCTTTTGCGTCTTGCGCTGACGCATTCCTCCTATGCCAATGAAAACGGAACCAATGCGCATCATTTGCATTGCAACGAACGGCTGGAATTTTTGGGAGATGCCATTCTCTCGGTTGTGGTCAGTGAGGAGCTTTATCGCGCCTATCCGAGCAAACCGGAGGGGGAGCTGACCAAACTGCGGGCGGAATGCGTATGCGAAAACGCCCTTGCCAAATATGCCGTGCAAATCGGACTCGGTTCCTACTTATATTTGGGCGTCGGGGAGGAAAAAAACAACGGTCGAAGCCGTAAATCCTTGCTTTCGGATGCCTTCGAAGCCTTGCTTGCCGCCATGTGGCTGGATGCGGGGGAGGACGGTTTTGCCGTGATTCGCGCATTCCTTCTGCCGCTTACCCGCGTACAATGTCGGGAGGCAATGGTGGTCAATCGGGACAGCAAGACAAGATTACAGCAATTTGTACAGCAAACCGACGGCGATGTTTTGGAATATGTGGAGGTCGGGGAGTCGGGACCGGACCACTGTAAGGTTTTTCACGTGCAGGCAAAATTGGGCGCCAATGTAATAGGTCGCGGAAGCGGAACCTCCAAAAAGGAAGCCGAACAAAATGCGGCACATGACGCGCTGAAGCTGTTCGGCGTGCTTTGAGCGCACAGGGCGAATATAACGGTATTTGTATGAAAACAAAGCATTGCAATATTCCGATTTTTATCCCGCATCTCGGCTGTCCGCATCAATGTGTTTTTTGCGATCAACGAACCATTTCCGGTCAACATGATTTTGACGCGGAAACGGTTGCCGCGCAGATTCGCACGGCATTGCAAACCGTCTCGCCCGACGCCGTGTGTGAAATCGCCTATTTCGGCGGGTCTTTTACCGGGATTGACCCTGTTCTGATGCGTAATCTTTTGGATACCGCACAGGCTTTTATCGATCATCCGTGTGCGGGGCAAGCACGCGTGCGCGGGATTCGCATGTCCACCAGACCTGATTATATGGGGGCATCCGTGATGGAGACGCTATCTCACTATACGGTGACTACGGTGGAGCTTGGGATTCAAAGCATGGATGACCGCGTTTTGACCCTTTGTCGGCGCGGGCATACGGCAGAAGACGCAAGACGCGCCGCGGCGGCAGTCAAGGCGGCGGGGTATACCCTAATCGGGCAAATGATGGTCGGATTGCCCGGAGGGAGCATGGAAACCGAGATTGCCACTGCCAAAGAATTGGTTGCGCTCGGTGTCGACGGGGTTCGCATTTATCCGACCGTGGTATTTGAAAACACAGAACTGCATGCCATGATGCGGTCGGGGCGCTATACGGTGCTGGAAGACGGCAGTGTGATTGCACGGTGCGCGGCGGTATTGCGCATCTTTGACAATGCTTCTATTCCGTGTATTCGACTGGGTCTTTGTGCATCGGACGGCGTACAGGGTGCAGCAATCGGACAAGCGGCGGCACACCCCGCTGTCGGAGAACGGGTGCGCAGTGCGCTGTATTTGGAAAAAATACGGGAGGCATTGCCGCAAGAGCCCCTGCAAGGCAAAACAATCTGCGTGGAGGTGCCGCGCGGAGAGGTTTCCCGTGCAGTCGGGCAAAACCGCTCCAACAAAATCGCTCTTGGCAGGATTTATGGGTTGCGAGACGTGCAGGTCAAGGAGGGGGACGCGTTTTCCGTATATGTCGTGTCGGAAGAGAGCGCGGTTTCCCGAGATAAAGAATCAAGAATGAGTAGCCGATTGTAAAAGTCAAAGAGATACAAATAAAATCGTTTTTTCGGCAGCTTTGCCGCCGAAAAAACTCCTCTAAGACGAGCAAAGCGAGTCCACGCGCCGAGGGGAGCCGTCAAAATCG
>CAZMAZ010000264.1:0-1978 GCA_964564255.1 uncultured Clostridium sp.
ACAGCTACCGCCTCGGTTCGTCCCGTCTGCACTCTTTCTCGGCACTCTGCAAGCTGATGACGAGGTTTGTCAACAGTCTCACCCAAGATATGTCTTGGATTTTTATCTATCATTTTGGTGCTTTGTCAAGGCAGTGAGTAGTATTTTCTTCCGAAAATCTCCACCCCTCCACCTTGACAAGATATGCCTCGGTGCGATATCTTTAATTTTCACCATAAACGTCACCCATCATTGACAATTGTACAATCTGCGGCTGAAAAGAATTGATTTATTATTGACAAATTTGCAAACAATGTGTATAATATTGTTAGTGAGAGGAGGACAATCCGTGAATTTATCCTGCGAAGACGATACCGCGTTATTAATGATGAATTTCAAATTGTTTCTAAGTTCATATTCGGCGAAGGAGGTTTTTGTATGCTAAAATTGAATTTACGAAGCTTGTTTCTTGTATTGGGTGTGGTCATCTTGCTTATCGTTTCTGCCAGCTGCAACAATTCCGACAACAACAGCCTCAACAGCGCGGAGAGTGTCCAAGGCAGCGAAGAACAACAAGAGCTCGGCGTTGAGAACGGCGAGCTGTGGACGAAAATTCAGGCACAACTGACAACCGCTGATAATAAGTCCGCGACTTTCCGCGCCGAACCTTATATTCAATCCCCTGAGTTGTCTTGGGAATATTCGCTTAACATCGAAATCGAGAACGATAAAATATACATAAACGACGTGCTGTATAAAGAATCGTCTTCAGTTCCTCCGGCTATTTTATACAGCGCTGGTTTTCTCTCTCACGCGGATTATACCGACGGAATCAACGGAACGGAAATCGCAAGTACATTGACCGAAATCAAAAACTGCAAATCTTGTTATCCCTTGGAAGCAGAACAGGGCAGCAAAGCAGGGCAAACGATTTCCGTATATGAGATTGACGATGTTCTCTATTTTGTAAGCTTTTTTGACAACGGAGAGGTGATGAGAATTCACCGTTCACCTATTGCGTAGGAGGCCAAAACACCTTCGGAACGATGAGCCGATTTTCCGAGCCGGAGATATCGAGTGGTCGAAATCCGTTGTTTTCTTCAATATGTAATATCCCGTTTTTACCGAAAGAAAGGTTAACATAATGCGCTCAGGGCAGATCTGTTAGGTTAATATTAAAAAGAATCGATTTATTATTGACAAATTTGTAAACAATGTGTATAATTTGTTAATGAGAAGAAAACAATCTGTAAATTTTTCCGACGAGGGCAACTACTATGATGGTAAAAGTTTTGGTTATAGATGACGATATTACTATATGCGAACTGCTTCGTATGTATCTCGAGAAAGAGGGGTACGAGGTACGCACCGCGGGCGACGGCGTTGCCGGCATAGAGGCTTTCCGCCAATATTCACCGGACATTGTATTGCTTGACGTTATGATGCCCAAAAAAGACGGTTGGCAGGTTTGCCGCGAGATAAGGGAGCATTCGCTTACGCCGATAATAATGATAACGGCAAAGGGTGAAACGATAGACAAGGTTTTGGGCTTGGAGCTCGGTGCTGACGATTATATGGTAAAGCCCCTTGATATGAAAGAGGTTTTTGCGAGGATGAAGGCGGTGCTCAGGCGCTACACCAAGCGCAACACCGGCGACGGGGAGCGTATAAAGCTTGACAAGCTTGAGATATCGCTTCAAAGATACGAGTTGAAGCTGGACGGTCAATATATCACCCTCCCGCCGAAAGAGCTGGAGCTGCTTTATTTCCTTGCCGCCAACTGCAACCGCGTTTTCACGCGCGACCAGTTGCTTGACAAGGTGTGGAGCTTTGACTATCTCGGTGACAGCCGCACCGTTGACGTACATATCAAGCGTCTGCGCGAAAAGCTTGACGGCGTTTCCCCCGAATGGGCGCTGAGAACCGTTTGGGGCGTAGGCTACAAATTTGAGGTTTACGACAATTAAAAACAAGGGGGGTGTGCAAAATGTACACCCCC
>CAZMAZ010000265.1:0-1966 GCA_964564255.1 uncultured Clostridium sp.
TTATGCATATTCGTCAAGATTTTCGACATACCCGACTTGCCAGCTATATTGGGTATATTACACAAGCCATTGTCAATAATTACGCCCCTCTGCTCTTTTTGACCTTTTCTTCTCAATTTTCGCTGTCTCTTTCGGCAATTACCCTGCTGATTACCATCAATTTCTGCACCCAGTTGATTGTCGATTTGCTGGCTGCCAAATTTGTTGACCGCATCGGCTACCGCCCCTCGGTGGTCTTTGCGCACTTCTGTGCCGCCGCGGGACTGACGGGGCTGGCAATCTTCCCCTTTGTGTTTCCGTCCGCATATGCGGGATTGCTTTTTGCGGTGATTTTATACGCAATCGGAGGCGGTTTGATTGAAGTGGTGGACAGTCCGATTATGGAAGCCTGTCCTTCCGATAACAAATCCGCATCCATGAGCCTGCTTCACTCCTTTTACTGTTGGGGTCAGCTGGGCGTGGTTGCTCTTTCCACTCTCTTTTTCGTATTGTTCGGCATTGAAAACTGGCCTGTTTTGGCACTCATTTGGGCATTGATTCCCTTTTTGAACGGCTTTTATTTCCTGTTGGTGCCAATCAATACGCTGAATGAAGACGGAAAAAGTCTGCCCATTCGCAAACTGCTCTCCATGCGCCTGTTTTGGCTGTTTGTCCTCCTTATGCTGTGTGCGGGTGCCTCCGAGCTTGCCATGAGTCAGTGGAGCTCGGCATTTGCCGAAAAAGGCTTGGGCATTCAGAAAAGCCTCGGCGATTTGACCGGTCCCTGTGCTTTTGCCGCGCTGATGGGCGCTTCGCGCGTTTTATATGCAAAATGCAGTGAAAAAATCAATTTGCAACACTATATTCTCTTTTCTTCCCTGCTCTGCATTGCCTCCTATCTGCTTGCGGTTTTGGCGCCGCATCCGATTTTCGGGCTTGTCGGTTGCGGGCTCTGCGGCTTTGCAGTCGGTTGCATGTGGCCCGGGACCTATTCGATTGCCGCCGATGCCTGCCCGCGCGGCGGGACTGCCATGTTTGCTCTGCTCGCACTCGCGGGCGACTGCGGCTGTACGGTCGGACCGACACTGGTCGGTTTTGTCTCGGAGCGTGCCGGTGATAACCTCTCCCGCGGTCTTGCCGTCGGATTGATTTTTCCGGCTCTCTTGATTGTCGGCATTCTGCTTTTGCGTAGAATGCTGAAAAATGCTAAAAAAGAAAATAAGGCTTGACAATAGCTATATTCAAGTGTATAATTGTATAGACGAATCTCCTCAAAAAAGAAAGGAACCGAAAATGAAAAAAATTCTCATATCTTTACTCTCTCTTTGCCTTTGCCTGTCTGCCGTGCTGTCCTTCGGCGGCTGCAAAAGCGAAAACGAAACAAAAAATCCGACGCAGTCCAGCGAAGACACCGCGTCCTACGACGCCTTTGCCGTGACCGATACACAAACAAATTATGTCAAAATGACCGTCAAGGGGTTCGGCGACATGATTTTGGAGCTGTATCCCGAAACCGCACCGACCTCGGTTGCCAACTTCCAAAAGCTAGTCGGTGAAAAATTTTACGACGGCTTGACCTTCCACCGCATTGTCAGCGGATTCATGATTCAGGGCGGTGCACCGACTAACGGTCAATCTCCCGCCACCATCAAGGGCGAATTTTTGGAAAACGGCTTTGCCAATAACCTTTCGCACACGCGCGGCGTTCTTTCCATGGCGCGCAGCAGCGCACCCAACTCCGCTTCCAGCCAGTTTTTCATCATGCACAAAACAAACACCTCGCTTGACGGCAGGTATGCCGCTTTCGGCAAATTGATTGCCGGCTACGCTGTTTTGGACCAAATCGCATCGGTGAAAACCGAATACAACAGCTCGGGAGAAAACTCCTCCCCCGTCGACACCATTGTCATTCAATCCGTTGTGTTTGTCGCGCCTGTCAATTGATCAAAAAAACACCTCTTGTCGAAAAATCGCAAGAGGTGTTTTT
>CAZMAZ010000266.1:0-1962 GCA_964564255.1 uncultured Clostridium sp.
AAAAATATGTATGATGAAAAATATCCGTTGCCAAGTGCAACGGACGCCCGAGAACAGACGGAAATTCGTTCCGCGTTTTTGGGCTACGACCGTTCTCCCGCGGTACTTTGGGGGACAAAGCGCAGGGGTGCGCTGACCGACATGCAAAACATGACAATCGACACCTATCCGTATCCTTCCTTGCGACCGAAGCGCTATACGGTTGCGACCTTTGCGGAGGAAACCTTGAGCGGGCTCGGCGTCAAAGAAAAAAGCTATTATGTAATCGAGGATGCCTTTTACTACGACGGCGTTTTGCGCGGTAAATTGAACGCATCCCACAAGCGTCGCTTTTTTGTAAATTTCGATCAATATGTACTGATTTTCCCGGATCACGCATATTATGATACCGAAAAGGAACTGTTCGGACGGATGGATTTGATTCCCAATATGGACTGGAGCGAGGCATATTTCGGAAACGGAACGCTGGACGGGGAATCGGTCGGCATGAACACCCTTTACAGCGAAGATGCTTTTTTTGATGCGGTCGGGTTTCGCGCGGGCGACGGGGTGATTATCTCCTATGTAAACGGGACCAAAACAGGCGAGGTTTGCGGCGTGGTACGCGAGGTGACCTATAACCAAATGCGATTTGACGCCAAAACCTTTCGCGGCTTGAAAAATGCGACCGTGACCGAGGTTGCCCGTAAGGTTCCCGCATTTACACATGCTTTTCGGTGCGGAAATCGTCTGTGGGGATGTGTCGGCAATAAAATCTATGCTTCGGTTGCGGGGAATCCTTTCAACTTCTTTGTCTATGACGGACAGGTAAATGATGCCTGGGAATCGGCAACCGACCGTATCGGTGATTTTCGTGCGGCGTGTGCATTCCGTGACAATCCGACCTTTTTCTGCGACAATGCGATTGTCCGCGTGCTGGGCTTTTCGCCGAACGGCTTTCAGCTTTCGGTAACCGACGGGGTCGCGGGTGTGGCGGAAAATTGTGCCGATTCTCTGTGCGGGATCGGAACGGTTTTGTACTATTGCGCCGCGGACGGCATCATGGCGTACAACGGGACAACGCCAAAGAGAATATCCGAACCGCTCGGCTTGCAAACCGATGCGCGCCCGCCAATCGACTTTTGCGCGGGAGGAAGCGACGGACGACATTATTTTTGCTCCTTGCATCGCCGTGACGGCAGTACGGATTTGTACGTTTACGACACCGAACGGTCGCTTTTTGCACGGGAAGACGATTTGTATGCAATGCAGTTTGTACGCAAAGACGGCATTCTCTATGCGGCGTGTACCGATCGCATTGTAACGGTCGGAAACGTGCATACGCCCAAAGCGAATTGGGAGGCGGAGCAAACCGTGACAGGGGAAGTACAGCTTTCGGATTTTTGCCGCGAGGATATGGCAACCATGGTGCCGCACACCTGCGCACTGCTTTTGCCGCATGCGGCGCAAACCTCTTTCCGCTTTCTGTTTTCCTTTGACGGGGGCACGGCGGAGGAATTGCCCGCATCTTGTATTGAGAAAAACGGAGAGAAATATCGCCTGACCTTGCCCGCACACGCTTGCACAAGATCTACCTTGCGTATTGTCGCAGACGGCTCTTTTTGCCTGTGCAATGTGATTTTTTCGTACCGATTGGGGGAAAAAAGGGTGCTGTAATCGTAAGATGAAATTTTCTGCTGTCTGATAATAGTTGAAATGCAATAAAAATGTCGAACTCTGTTTTTTTTTTTTTTGTACAAAACATAAAAATTGCAAAAAATAAAATTATATTTCGAAAATGCTTGATTTTTTGTCGAAAATCATGTATAATAGAAGTGTCTTATTTATGGGCACCTCTAAAAATTCATCGCACGCAGATTCGGCGAAATCTTTTTCGCCGGTTGTCACAAAACTCCTCGGCAGTAGCTCTGCTACAGCTGTCGTCCTTTTGTCTAAACCGACAAAAAATCTCTCTGCCGCCCA
>CAZMAZ010000267.1:0-1954 GCA_964564255.1 uncultured Clostridium sp.
CGATTTTGACGGCTCCCCTCGGCGCGTGGACTCGCTTTGCTCGTCTTAGAGGAGTTTTTTCGGCGGCAAAGCTGCCGAAAAAACGATTTTATTTGTATCTCTTTGATTTTTACAATCGGCTAATGTATGTATAAAAAACTGTATACAGGGAGGTTTTGCAATGAAAATATTGAATATCGGTTCGTTGAATCTTGATTATGTCTATCGGGTGCCGCATTTTGTTGCGGCGGGCGAGACCTTGTCGTCGACATCGAGAGATGTTTTTTGCGGTGGCAAAGGGTTGAATCAATCTCTTGCATTGGCGCGCGCAGGCGGACAGGTCTTGCATGCGGGTGCCGTTGGACCGGAGGGCGACATTTTGCGGGATATGTTGAATGAGGCAGGCGTTGATACCCATTTGATTTTACAACGAGATATGCCGACGGGACACGCGGTAATTCAAGTAAGCAATACGGGAAACAATTGTATTTTGCTTTACGGCGGTGCAAACCGCAGTCTTGATACCGCATACATTGACCGCGTGATTGAAACCTGTGAGGCAGGAGATTTTTTGATTATGCAAAACGAGGTCAACCTACCTGCGTATATCATTGATCGTGCCTATGAAGCGGGATTGCGCGTGGTTTTAAATCCTTCTCCTTATAACGAGCAACTTGCAGATATTGCAACCGACCGTATTTCTTATCTTATTTTAAACGAAACGGAAGGCATGCAAATGACGGGCAAAGCAACACCCGACGATATTTTGGACGCACTGCGCCGCATCAATCCGACGCTTGCGATTGTGTTGACGCTCGGCGGGGAAGGTGCGATATACGACGACCCGAATGAGCGCATTCATCATCCCATTTTTTCGGTTCCCGTTCTGGATACCACTGCCGCGGGAGATACCTTCACAGGCTTCTTTGTTGCCGAAATTGCGGCAGGAAACACACCGAAAGAAGCGTTGCATATGGCATCTGCGGCGGCGGCAATTGCCGTTTCCCGCAAAGGGGCTGCACCGTCCGTTCCGACCCGCGAAGAAGTGCTTTCTTTTTTGCGTATTGATTCGAATACTACCATTTGATGCTGACTTCGCCGCTGTCCAGATTGGCACGAGTGCCGTTTTCATACATAATTTGCAAGCGACAGCGGTTGTCAATATCCAATGCGTGCGCAGGTCTGCCGCGGACCGTAATTTGACGGTTCAAAACCAGGGAATGTTTGCGATAGTCTTCCATAAAATCGGTGGCGGGAAGAGAGCGGTAAGCGTGAAAAAAGCGATTGATGCATTCCGCCGCCAACCGTTCGCGTATCCATGGCGCGGTTCGTTGCGGTAGAATTGCGCCGGCAATTTCCGCAACAGAAGGGTCAAATCCGTTCTCGGGGGGATACACATTGATCCCGATACCAACGATAACAAAGTCCAATTGATTTTGAATTCCTGCGGCACCCTCACAAAGGATGCCGCAAATTTTTTTGTAATTTTTTGCGGATGCATTGTTAGAATTGTTTTCGAAATTCAAATATAAATCATTGACCCATTTGATGCCGCACGTCACATGACAAACCGCGTCGATGGCTTGTAAAACGGAAACGGCGGCAAGCGGTGTGATCAGTACAGAGTCGGCAGCGGGAAAGGACGGCCGCAAAAGAATGCTCATGTAAATACCGCTTCCTGCGGGGGATACAAAGCGACGGGATGCCCGTCCGCGACCGTTTGTTTGACTTTCGGCAAGGATAACCGGTCCTTCCGCGGCGCCGGTGGCGGCGATGCGGCGTGTATATGTGTTGGTTGAATCCACCGTATCCAGACATATGATTTTGACGGCGGGGTCGACTACGGCATCTTGAATGATTTTCTGTTCCATTCATTACTCCTTTCCCAAAAGGACTTCGTTCTTATTATATACCGATTGCTTGTTTTTGTCAATCGGTTGCGCAAAAATAAGATGCTTTTTGCAATGCAATCCTT
>CAZMAZ010000268.1:0-1948 GCA_964564255.1 uncultured Clostridium sp.
CCGAACCGTCGGTTGCAGCAAGATTGTTGATAACCATCTTGTTGACAAGGAACGGGATGTCGTATTTTTGAGTCGTTCCGTTGGGCTCAATGAGCATTGCGGTGACATAAACCACTCCGCCGTTGTATGTCGGGCGGAAACTGCCGTAACTCCACACAAGTTCTCCGTCAACATCTGTTTGTCCGTCTACGCCGTATGTGCGATTGCCAAGTCCGCTGATGACAAATGTGAGTTTGTCGGGCATTGCGGGCTTATCATAAGAATACGGGTTGATTGCGGTTTGATTTTCGGCAAACGCGTAACCTGTGAGTTTCTTAAGTTCGCTATCGTCTGCGATGCCTTCCGCCTTTCTCGCTTTCACTTCAACATCAACCTTGATGCGTTGCGTGCCGAGTTCATTTTTGTTAATGTTGCACTCGCCATCGTGGTTGATAAGCGCATATGCCGTATAAGTGCCGCCGTTGTAGTTTACGTTGACGCTACCGAAATCCCAAACAATCTGAAGTGTTATCTCTTGACCGTTTGCCAATGTGCATTTTGCAAACGCCGCGAAGTTCTTGTAGACCTTGTTAAGTTCATTACCTCCCAAAGACTCATAACTTGTTGTACCGTCCGCTTTCACCACAAGTTTGTAGGTTCCGTCAAGGTTGTTCTTGACATAATCATCGCCATCTTTCTCATAGCGGTCTCCGCTGTAACCAACTCTATCAAACAAGGTTGTCAGATTGTCATCAAACGGATCGATAGTGATTTTCTCAAGCGTTGAACTTGCGATTGTGCCGTCCGTGACATATCCGAGCACATCGACTTTTGTGCTTGCGCTGTTGATGGTGCTTGTGAGTTTTGCTCCGATGTTGATGTTGCCACCCTTGTAGGTGTATGCGATATCGGATGTATCCCACTCAACACTCAACGTTTGCGTTGTGATGTAGGTGAAGATATAAAGTTCACGTCCGTCGGAAGTTGTGTAATAGTCGCTGCCGATAGCCCCCGTGTAGCGGACATAATTCTTTGTGCCTTCGTCGAGCACATAGAACTTGACGCCGTCTGTTTGCGCTGCGGATTGATATCCTTTCTTGTCAACGCCGAGCACGTACCACATGCCGTCATACATATCTCCGTCGTACGGATCTTCTGAACCGTGACGTTGTTGATAGAGTGTGCTTTCTTTGCGTTGACCGCTCTCTTCGGTGAGTCCTGTTGTCCACCAATCTCTTACGGACACAAATTCTGCACCGACATAATATGTTGCATTTTCAGCATATCTCTTGGTACCATCTTTGTTGGTGCTGTTGATATTGAACACGCTGCTGCCCGAATCATCATACGGATTGCCCTTGATCTTGTAAGATCCGACGGACATATCGTTGTATGCGATGTCACTGTTGGTGACGTTCACCTTGCTTACGCGCACTCTCAACTTGATTGTGAAGCGGACAATTTGAGTATCTCCGTTCTTGACTATTGCCGTAATATCGTACTCGTGTGTGGATGTGAGTCTTGCAACTTCTTCCTTTGTGGGTACACCATCGTAAGAGACGTCATATGTGCCGACATCGCCGTTCTTGAAGGTCAATCTCATTTGAGTCGGCAATGCTTCCTCGCCACTGTAGGAGAGATGGTTGTTGTACACAAACTCTGTGGGCATACCCGTCGTCTTGCTGTATACAAGTTGGATATACTTGCCATTTGCCGTATCTTTGCCGATAAGGTAGTCCGTGACGGTTGAATACTTGCTCCAATCGCTGTAGATGTAATCAAATTTGCTTTCATCGATGAGCAACTCTGCATCCGCAATCTCTCTGCTGAGCACGGTGATCGGGATGTTGACGCGTTGTTGTGCAAGATAACTGTTGCCGTTTCCGTCATTGACAACCACTGTTGCGGTTGCAACATAACTCGGGTTGCTCTCGCCCTTTTCAACGAGTTCGTAGACTTTGCTCCAATC
>CAZMAZ010000269.1:0-1936 GCA_964564255.1 uncultured Clostridium sp.
ATACGGCGGATTACCAATGATAATATCAAAGTCTTTCGTCCCAAATTGTAGCTCGCTATCGAAAAAATCCGTAGTCTTGTTTTCAAAAGGATTCCACGAAAGAAACTTCTTCTTATTCTCTTTATCTAAAAATCCACTCTCATTGATTATCCTACTTTGTAAAGTTTCAAATTCTCTCTTTACTTTCTCCTTCTTCTCCTCACTTTCCGCATTAAAATATTTCCCCGCAATACTACGCATACTCTCTATAAAACCTTCAGAAAATTTATCTTCAAATCCTCCTTGTAAACCTTTTTTATTCTCCAAAGAAATTAAACTATTTGCCGAGATAAAATTAAATTCCAAATTCGGCAAAGCCTTTATTCCCAAATTATCCAATGTGTCGTTTTTCTCCTCGTCTACTATCAATGACAAAAAAGCCCGCAACCTGCTAATCTCTATCGCTATCGGTTGAATGTCTACGCCGTGTATCGTCTTCTGAAGCATATCTAATTTATAAGCATAATTAAACTTCCTAGCATTATAAAGCGCTTCAAAATCTCTCTTCGAAGCCCCAGAAATACCTTCTAAAATATAATCTTTATAATATTCATGTTTTGAATCAAGTTTATCGATGATATTAAAAACTCTACTCAAAACACCCATCGGAAACGCCCCGCTCCCGCAGGCAATATCAAGTATCTTCATTTCATGTATCGCCTTTAAGATTTCGTTTCTCTCTTCTTCACTATATTCTGTATTTTCGTTTATAACAAAAATATTTTCTATTTTTTCTTTATCAATATTTCTTACTTTCTTCTGTAAATAAAGTTTTATCGATTCGCAAACCATATAATCGACAATCTCCCGCGGAGTATAAAAGCTGCCCGTTTCCTTTCTAGCGCTCGCCGAAGTCTCGGGATTTATCTCCGCCAAAAGATTCTCAAATATTCTTCCCAACATCTCGGGGTCGATAGAAATCTCAACATCAAATGGCGCACTCTCGTCTACCGTGAAATTATACATCCCGAAAAAGTTAAACAATTCTTCAATTATCTTATCGTCTATAGTTTTGACTTTCTCGTCTTCTTTTTGCATAGAAAATAAGCCACCGTTTAGAAAAGGAATATCCCTTTCGTATCGTTTCACTATCTTGGAATCTATTTTCCTTTCCTCCATTTTTACATTTAATACATTAAAAAATAATTCCGACAACACCTCCTGATAATAATTTTTAACTTCGTCAAATATTTTATCTTCGAATATTTCTTTCGGTATCAAATCCTTCTCTTTCAAAAACCAACAAAATAACATTCTCCCCAAAAATCTTAAACTAAATTCTTTCGCTTTGTTTTCGTTAGGAAGTGATTTTAAAATATCTTTATAAATCTTATCGAACGACTTTTTAATACCATTGTAAAACTCTTTATTGACAGGCTCTACGCTGAAAGCTTCTTCGATACTTCCAACGCTTTTAAACGCTTCTTTAGTTAGTCTGCTTTGCGCCGTTTTTACCTTGACGCCTTCGCCCAACAAATAAGTGAATCTTTTCGGGTCGCTTAAATCTTTTTCTACAACAAAATCGTCTGTGGCTCTTTTATCGTATTTGACATAAGAAATTCTGTATTGATTTTTATCTTGCGAATATAAAATAAAAAATATTCCCTTGCCGTAAACATTTTTCATCCCGCTTTTGATAATGTCCATGCAGATTTTAGAGATTTTAACTTTAGTCGCTAGTTTGATATTCTTAACTTTAATTTCGTAAACGCCGATATTTTCCTCAATATTCAAATCGCCAAGCCAAAATATCTCCTCCAAACAATCGCTGTATTTTTCTATTATACTATCTTGATTAAATACCGAACCTACTTCAGAGTTTAATTCTAAATATTCAATCCAATCTTCCCGTTTATATTTTACTGCAAATTCCATCTCTATACCTCAGGTTTTTAAT
>CAZMAZ010000270.1:0-1921 GCA_964564255.1 uncultured Clostridium sp.
TTCAACTGCACCCCCTTCCGGGGTTTCGCGGCACAGTTGAAGTTGCCCGTTCATTATAGCAGATAATTCGCGGGAAAACAAGTCCTCCGGCGAAAAATATCCTAAACTTTAATCTGCTCACCAAAATCAAATTAGTCACACCTTGCTCTTCACGTGCTTGACGCTATCCACTGCACATGGCAATGCACTACCATAGCATTCGCCTATCGAAACAACAGTTCCATGTGCTTCCTTGTTATCTCGACCTAGCGGAACAATGACTTGATCCCCTATACATAGGGATAACGATCCGGGAAAATAATAATAAATATTTCTAGGCTCTTCTTCTAGCTCAACCTTACAGAACTTATAAATATTCCGGTCGTTAGTATTATGCTTATTGACCGATCTATCTCTGGTCTCTCGATTAAAAGCTTCTTGTACTGCCGCATGAAATTCTTCGGCAGTTTCATAATCCATCGGATTAGCAAACCTCAGTTTTGAAGGAGCTAAATGTTTGCGCCATCCATATTTGCGATCTTCTATGGCAGCAAGATATTCGGATTCCGTTTCATAATTCAAAGGACTAATTCCATACCGCGAACCATCAACGCAAGTAACACGCCAAGAAAAACGCCGTGAAAACTGATATTTATCTTCCGATGATTCAACAGAACGAATATAGTCGTCAATTTCTTTTACCATTTTGGGAAGTACTCTTTGTATACGCTTATCATCAATTTTTTCTGTAATCGGCAAAATATATTTTTGGACAGCTTCCATTGATTCAAGCTCTTTCCAATTGGAGCATTCGGAAATAACACTTTCCAAAAGGTCCTCTTTCCATTTGCTTTTTGCTTTTGGGTTTTTTATGGCTGCAATAAATAATACTTGGGCTATGCGTTCACGATGTGTCTGTAATGCTCTAACTATTAATTTTGGTACACAATATGGGGGATCCGCGCATTCACTTAACAATCCGTTACGAAACTTTTGGTCACTTCCAAGGCGATTAATTAAGCAGTCCCTAAATTCATCGGGATAATCATCTAGAGATGAAAGAATATGATTGTATAGGGTCCACGAATTCTCCATGTACATTTGATATGCACCGAACTCTTGTATACACCATGCCCACACATCAATCGCAAGGTTTACATCTTCCTCGGCAAGCTCCATAAAAAAATCGGGGAAGAAGTTCTTAACCTCATTATCTTCGTCAGGCACATCAATCGGCAAACGGAAATTATCTTTAACAGCCTGCACAAAAATAAATCCATCATAGCGTGTTAAATAACGCGCTGCTATACAACTCTGTGAAAGCACGAATTTATGGCGTTTAGTTTCTGCTTCCTTTGTTGTTCCCGAAGGAATATACGGATCACCATGCTCTATCTCACAAAGTGCATATGCCGCATCATAGGTTCGTTTATTAGGATAATCCGACTCTTTGATTTCTTCCAGTTGATCCTTACCGGGATAAGAAACTTCAATAGAGAAAGACAGAGGGATATTTATTGATAGCGAGTCGTCTATACCTATTACGTCGTCAACATCTGCATCCTCGTCATCTAATAATTCAGCTTGAGAAGAAAACAATCGTGCGTTTTCCAAGGCTTCCTCGTAATCTTCCGGCGTCTCATAATCCTCGGGATCAAGCCCATATTCTGATCCGTTCTTCATGTCATCACGCCAACCATACTTCGCTTCATGCACGGCCTCTAGATAATCTTCTCTTGTAACATAATCATCACGATCTATGCCATATTCGAGAAGAATTTCATCATCGTCCTCATCGAAATCAAACGAGGTTGCTCTTGATTTTCCCGTTTCAATCTCTCTTTGTATTTTGTTATTGATTTCATTCAAGATCAGGAAGTCTACTATGTCATGATCGCCGTCTCCATCTATATCCGGAAAAATCCCAAAGAAATCATCATCG
>CAZMAZ010000271.1:0-1915 GCA_964564255.1 uncultured Clostridium sp.
CAACAGCAGGAGTCCACGCCGTATTGTCGGAAGCCTGTCCCTCAATATCGGAAGCATTTACCCAACCGTACACCGTAGAACCGCCGCCCCCGATAGCAACGAGGTGATACGGATGAGCATTGCTCTTACTGATTGCAGTTACTTTCGCCTTGCCACTCTTACAGGTAAATCCTGCCGCACCGCTATATGAAGAACGATAATGAGTAGTTCCCGTGAAATTAACAATATCGCCAACTTTCAAAGTGCCGGTTGTAACAGGCGTAGTCGGTGCGGGGGTAATAACTTCTGTTTCATACTTAATGTACGGGAGTTTGCCGTGTTTCGTCCAATTACGGCGGTTATAACCCGTTTTTGAACAGTTACAAGCAGTGATCTGTACCTTGTTTTCCCATTTCGGAGTACACTCAACGGCAAGTCCGTCTCCGATGTAAACTCCAATATGACCGCTCATCCATACCGCTTCTCCCGGCTCGATTTTGCTAAAGTCGGTAGAAAGGTTAGAACATTTGGTAATCATAGTGTCTGCACCGATATCGGGAACACCGTTTACCGCATATCCCGAACCACCGTAGATTTTGGATTTATCGCCTGTCCAACCCCAAAGAATACCTTTAATAAGGCATACGCAGTCGAACCCGAATGTGTCCGCAGAAGCGGCGTTAATCATAGCCTTACGGTCTGCACGAGCGTTATAATTGTTGTGTGAACCGTTGTTGATATAACGCTCTTTGTTTTTTGCGGTCATAGGTGCTCCGAAACAACCCATAACATATAGGGTTTTGTGATTTGTTGCGGCATCTTTCAACCTTTTTACGAACTCTGTGTTTGTCATTACTGTTGCCATAATGTTTTCCTCCTTATGTAATAACCTTAAATTCTTTAACTTCTTCATAAATCTTATCTATGAAGGAATTACCTTTTAATTTCTTATAGGCTTCATAGAGATAGACAAAATTCTCGTATTCATATTGCCTTATTTCGCCACTTTCGGAATGTCTGTAATAAATACGGAGCATTTCACTTCGTAACAGGCATTTTGTACCGTTCATCACCTTACTTATACTGACGATACAAGCGGCAACTACGCCTATAAGAGTGATAATTTCACCCGCAAGGGTAACAATCTCTGTCGCAGTCAATTATTCCACCTCATTCCAACCGTACACACCGGGTTGCCATACATTCGCATCCACCGTTGATACATAATGCTTTCCGTCATAAGATACCTTATCTCCTGCGGCATAAGTATCGTGTGCGCCCACAGGTTGAGACCATTCGGGATATTCTTCGGTAGGATCACCGATTTTCGTCCAAAGAGAAGCGGCGGCTTCGGGAGTCCAATCGCTCTGCGAAGTATGAGCCTGTACGCAACGATAGAGATTATCGCTATAAAGACGAATTGCACCCTGCTCGTATGCTACATTCTCTGCCCACGGGCTAAATAGATTGGCGTGTTCGGTTGCCGTAGTTTCGTCAATCGTGCCTGTTTCCGCAAGAGTAACAAAAGTAATTGCCGAAGCCGATTCTACCGAATCCTGTCTTGCGGAGAGCATTTCTACCTTTCTGCGGTCACGAATAAGTTGTTCTTTGCTTGATAAGAATTTGAACATTGTTGTTACCTCCATAAATTTTGATAATATTCATACATTCGGTTTATAAGGTTATAAGTATCGCCTTGCTTCGCGTGTGCTTCCCAACTCTTAAAGCACTCATCTACTCGCTCCCGTGTCAAATATCCTGCTTTTGCCCGTTCTACTAACTTGCGAAGTTTTCTTCGCTCGTGAGATATTTTTGCCGGAAGAAGTTTCATAACTACTTTTCCTGTCGGAGTCAGACGAAAACTAAACCCCAAGAAATGAAGTAGAAGCAAGAGCCTTTGTTTGATATTGCTTACGAATGGTGTAATCCGAACTGT
>CAZMAZ010000272.1:0-1905 GCA_964564255.1 uncultured Clostridium sp.
TGAGCAATTAAAGGATAAGTCATTAATTTATTTTGCTTATTGGTTAATTGAAAAGGTAATTTTACTTGAATTAGTTGCACCTTCAGAAAAAGAAGCTCATACAATTTTCATTACTATGAATGATAGAGGGTTAAGCTTAAATAGTAGCGAAATGTTAAAAGCTCAAATTATTAATGAGATTCCTAATAGCGAGAAAAATGAAGTAAACAAAGTATGGCAAACTCTTACTGGTAAAATTAAGAGTATGGCTCAAAGTGAGCAAAGTGGTGTAGTAAATACTGCTGATGTTGAATTTATTTCTATGTGGCTTAGAGGAAACTATGCTAGAACACTTCGTGAAGGTAAAAAAGATTCAGAAGATAAAGATTATGAACTTTTAGGCGAAAAGTTTCATACTTGGGTTAGAGCTAATGCAAGTAAAGTAATGGGATTAAATTCAGCATTAGCATACAAAGAATTCGTCACTAAAGAAATGAAACAAATGGTAGATCTTTATGTCAAAATTAAAGATTATTCTAAAAAATTAACACCTGGATTTGAAAAGGTATTTTACAATGCTAACAGAGATTTAAACTATCAAATTATGTTAATGATGTCTGCTGTTGATAAAAATGATACTACAGAAATAGTAAATCAAAAGATTAAACTTGTGGCTGAATTTGTAGATATTTTTGCTTCTAGAAAAATTCTTAATTTAAGAAAAGCAAACTGGAATACTAATAAAGTTTCGTTGTTTAAAGTAATGGTAAATATTAGAAATCAAAATGTTAAGACTATTGCTATTATATTACATAAAGCATTAGAATCATTCTCATTGAGTTGGGATAGATTTGATTATTTAGAATATGATAATCAATTCTTTAGAAGATATGCTTTACATTTTTTAGCTAGATATACATCTTATATTTATGAAAATATGACATATCCTATAAAGTTTGATGAATATGTAAATCGTAAAGTTAAAAACCCTTATGATATTGAACATATTCTTCCGGATTCATATGATGATTATTCTTCATTATTCAAAGATGAAATTGAATTTAAACGTAGCCGCCAAAAGCTTGGTAATTTAATACTTTTAACTAAAGATAAAAATAGAAGTTATCAAGCTATGAAATATACTGAAAAAAGAGAAAAGTATATGGGAGATAATATTTTGGCTCAGGCATTAAATGAAAAATCTCATCAAAACAATCCTCATTTCATTCCTTTAGCTAGCAAGTATAATATTAAACATTATGATTCTATTGATAAAAATGTAATTGAAGAAAGACATAATTCATATCTTTTAATTTCTAAAGATATTTGGTCTTTTGATAATTTGAAAAATTTAGTAGGTGGTTGGTCTGAAGAAGAGTATTCATCTATTAGTTTTGAAACAGTTAGTAAAGTTTCAAATTTAGATAAAACATTAAACGGAAATACTGCATGGGTTATTCCAGCAAATCCTAAATATTATGATGTTGATGGTGCATTCAAGGAATTTAAAATTATTGAATGGAATCAATCAGCAAATTATGAAGTAAATGATATAATTTATATTTATTTATCTAGCCCAATAATGCAAATAGGCTATAAATGTAGAGTGGTTGCCGTTGGTATTACAGAAGATAAGTTGACTATTGATGATTCTAAATACTATTTACATGAAAGAAAACCTCGTGAAAAATATATGAGATTAGAATTAATAAAGAAATATGATGAAGATAGTTTGTCTTTTGAAACAATGGTTGAAAATGGAGTGAAAACTACATTTCAAGGACCTACTAAAGCAAGTGGTATTTTAGCAGAACTTCTTTTCAACATAGATAATATGTAATTTTAAATAAAAGTTATTAAATATATTAATCAAACATAAAAGTGTTATAATTTAAAAATATTTTCAAAATTGTAACACTTTTTTAA
>CAZMAZ010000273.1:0-1899 GCA_964564255.1 uncultured Clostridium sp.
ATAAAGTTTTCAGGGTCCTAAAACTGCGGCGTATATTGCTCGCCGACCGCTTCCTTCCCTTGCATAAATCCGTCAAATCCGAGAGACTGTGCATGTGCAAGAACGCTTTCGTATTCAAACTGCGTCAAAGCGCGGTGCAGACTCTTTTCTGCCGCGTCCCGGGCAAATGCGGGTGTATATTGCCGCAAAAGGCTGAGCAAAACCGCGTCGGGCGGCACCGTGCGTGCGATGCGCGACAGCACCGCCAGGGAATCCTTTCGAAATCCCGGCAGAATTAAATGACGAATCAAAACGCCGCGCCGCAAAATACCGTCTCGCAACACATATGCACCGGTTTGTCGAAACATTTCCGCAAGCGCACGTTCTGCCGTTTCGGCATAATTTGCCGCCTCCGAAAGCGAAACGGCAAGCGTCGCGTCGCTGTATTTGAAATCCGGCAGATAGACATCCACAAGCCCGTCCAGCTGTTTAAGTGCCGCTACCGATTCGTAGCCGCCGCAATTCCATACAACCGGAACGGTTAATCGATCCCGCACATCGGCAAGCGCTTCCGCAATCCGATGCGTCCACGGTGTCGGCGTCACAAGGTCGATGCAGGCGGCGCCATCCGCTTGCAGTTGCAGCATTGCCTCTGCCAATGCCTGCGGGGACAGCGTTTTGCCGTACTCGGGCGCACGGCTGATCTCGCGGTTTTGGCAATAGACACAACGCAAATTGCATCCGGAAAAGAAGATGGCACCCGCGCCCTTCTCGCCGACCAGGACCGGTTCCTCCCACTTATGCAGCATAATGCGCGCCACATGCATGGTAGCCCCCGCGCCGCAAAAGCCTCGTTGCCCGATTGCCCGATCAACACGGCAGGCGCGCGGACAACAGGTACAAAAAACAGTTGTTTCACTCATGTTTGCTTCTTCTCTCCCTCGGTCAGAGCCGCATTTGAGGCAATCTCGGCTTGCTTTTCTTCCTCTTCCACCGTATGTACAATCGGAATAAACCGATTGGCAATCTTGCCTTTTCCCTTATGCCGCACGTAAAAATAGCCGATAATGCTGAAAACCACCGCGCCGATAAAATTGACAAACAAATCCTTCATGGTATCAATCAGACCAATATCCAAATATCCGCCATCCACCGTAATGCACTGCCCGTCCGCCGTGAAAATCTGCGTGGAAACAATGTCGCGAATGACCACCGGCGTATTGGAAACGGTCGGATCCAAGGTGACCGTCGATACACGTGGAATCACAAAATCCTTTTGCATATCGGTTGCAAACAGCAAATCGCCCGAAAACTCGAAAAATTCCCACAAAATGCCGATTGTCATGGAAAAGCAAAATGCAACAATGGCAAGAAAAACGGGAGACAGCTCAAAGCGGAACCGTTTGTTTCGATTGAAAATATCAACCAGACAAAATCCGAACGCCGCAAACATAAAACCGTTTACCGTGTGCAGCATGGTGTCCCAAAACGGATATTTCATATAGTAACAACCGATTTCGCCCAGAATTTCCGCGCAAAAGACAAAGGCAAATACCAACACTTCCAATGTGGTCGGTAAGGTCAAATGAAAGGTGCGCTCGATAAAAGGCGGTAATAAAAAAAGAATCAATGCCAGCATTCCGACAAAAACACTCTCCCAGCGTCCTTCAAAAGCACACCGAACAATCACACCGACAACAATGACGCGCATCACGCAGTATACCACAAAAGCGGTTTTGTTCTTCTTGATTTGATCAATCAATTTTCCGTACGGTCCGTGTTCCCGTTCTTTGTTTTCTTGCCGTTTGTTTCGAACCTTCGGTACTTTGTTTTTCATTTTTCGATCCTCCTTTGAATCTTTCCCGATTTGTCTCAAATGGCTTTCCGAAATGGCAGGTCTGAAATCATTATACTCAAAAA
>CAZMAZ010000274.1:0-1889 GCA_964564255.1 uncultured Clostridium sp.
AACAGCAGGGCAGCCGCAAAATGACTGCCCTGTTTAATTCCTATCCATTGCGCAAGAAAGGAGAGAAGCCAATGAAATGGATTCGTCGCATATTCGGAAATTTGGATCCCATCCTTTTTTTCTGCACTCTGGCGCTCTCCGGAATCAGTATCCTAACCATATACGGTGCTGTTGATAACTTTGGCATGAGCAAATTGAAAATGCAGATTGCCATGACATTCGCCGGCATTTTACTGACAATTCTGATTTCGCATTTGGATTATCATTTTCTGATTGACAAGCTATTCTTTTTTATGCTGCTTTTTTCGGTCGGAATTCTTGCGATTACACTGATCTTCGGCTCCTCGGGCGAAAATCGAGAGACTTCAAACAAAAGTTGGCTGATTATCCCCATTATTAACATCGGCATCCAACCGTCCGAATTTGTAAAAATTACATTTCTCTGCACCTTTGCGCGACATCTGCATACAGTAAAAGAACGCATCAATCGACCCAAGACACTTCTTTTTCTTCTCTTACATGCAGGCTCGGTTTTGGGATTGATTCTGCTTTCCGGTGACCTTGGCGTTGCGTTGGTCTATCTGTGCGCCCTTCTGATTTTGCTTTTTTGCGCAGGCATCAGCATGTGGTATTATCTCGGCGGTTTTATTGCCGTTCTTGCCGCCTTCCCTTTCCTTTGGGATCTCCTCGCAGAATATCAGCAAAAACGCATTATTGTCGGCTTCAATCCCGAATTGGATCCTTTGGACAAAGGACGGCAACCGCTTCAATCGCGACAGTGCATCATCAACGGCGGTCTGACCGGGCGCGGTTGGCTTTCCGGCGGACTTTACGAAAATCTTGCCGCTTCCCACACCGACTTTATTTTTGCAACCATATGTGAAAAATTCGGATTTGTGGGCGGCATTGCGGTAATTGGTCTGCTATTGATATTGGTTGTTCGTATTTTGGTCATTGCGCGCAAAAACAACAATGATTACGGCGGACTTCTTTGCATCGGCGTTGCCGCCTTTATTATCGTACAAACACTCGAAAATCTCGGCATGTGTCTTGCCATGCTCCCTGTTGTCGGCGTTACGCTCCCCTTTTTGTCTTGCGGAGGCTCCTCCATGCTTGCAACCTATATTTTGGTTGCTATGGTTCACAGCGTAGCATCGCACAAAACACGGTCCTTACGAGGACGGCTCTCATAATCCGCACGGGCATCTCCAACCATTCCCATGCAACGAATTATTGGAGATGCCATACATAATTTATCCTCCCTTCTCATACAATGCATCAGAAAGATTTGCAGGGAGGATTTTTTCTATGTTTGTTTATTCTATGCGTGCAAGCACGTTAAAATTTGTCGGTATCGTCTGCGTTGCTTTGGCGGCTCTAATCACATTGATCGCATTCGTTCCCACCTATGCCGTCGGAAAAGAGGACACCCCCGCCGGGGTCCAGCAAAGCGGCTCAACCGCCGAAACAACCGTCCAAAATAATGCAAGCGACTCGGTCAGCATTTCTTATGATAAAATCAAGAGCGCAGAAGATGCCGCCGCCTTTCTTTCACAGTTCGGCTGGAAGGTGGACGCCGGTACAGCAAAATGTGCAGAGGTCACAATTCCCTCAAAATTCGATAAAATTTTTGCGGGATACAATCAACTGCAAAAAGAACAGGGATTTGATCTTGCCAAATACAAAAACAAAAAAATAACACGCTACACCTTCTCGGTTACAAACCATCCCGATACCACAGATCCCGTTTACGCCAATGTGCTGGTCTACCGTAACCGCGTAATCGGCGGAGATATATGCTCTGCCGATGTCTCCGGATTTGTGCACGGATTTGAACACGGGATGCAAAAGTCGCAGTAAAATTGTTGACTTAGCCAATAATTTTTGGG
>CAZMAZ010000275.1:0-1888 GCA_964564255.1 uncultured Clostridium sp.
CATATTGCGGCCTTACGTCGTTCCGCGTTCCGGCAAACGTGTCTACTATGGCGCAGGGCGCTTTTGAAGGGTGCACGTCGCTCACTTCGGTTACCTTTGCAAAGAACAGTAAGCTACAAAGCATCTCGGCATATATGTTTGACGGGTGCACCAATCTGAGAAACATAACTTTTGAATCCGGAAGCGCACTGACAAGCATTCAAGCGCACGGGCTGGAAGGAATGAGCAAGCTCAGCTCGATCGATTTCGGCGACGCAAAGCTTACGAATATAGACAACTTCGCATTCCGGTTCTGCGATAGCCTGACGAGCTTCAAGATCCCCGACGGCGTGACCTATCTTGGAAGATATGCCTTCTACTATTGCACAAATCTTGAGAGCGTAAGCGTACCCGCAAGCGTGGAGTATATCGGACGTTATGCCTTCCTCGGCACAAAAAAACTTGACGTATATTTTGCCGCCGAGACCCTTCCGGCAACCTTGCAGGAGGATTGGGATCACGGCACGGCGGGCTACTATCTCGGCGTGACCGACGTAGTGACCGACGGTGCATTCAAGTACGCCAAATTGACCGACGGAAATATTGCGATCCTCGAATACAGCGGCACCGACACCGTGCTCGACCTGTCATCGCTTGATCTCGGAGGCAAGATAGTCAATATTGGCGGCGGGGCGTTCGAATATACCCCTGTTGAGAGCGTTACACTTCCCGATACGACCGTAACGGTACAGGCGCGGGCGTTCTATCATTCATCACTCAAGAGCATAAGCATCCCGGCGTCGGTGACCTTCATAGGCAGAGAAGCCTTTGCCGATACACCGATAGAGACATTGACCTTTGCCGATAACGCAAGTCTTTCCGTTATGGAGCGTTCTGCGTTTGAGAATACCGAAAAGCTTACAGCGGTCAGACTACCCGACTCGCTCAAGCAGCTCGGCCGCGCGATATTCAAAAACAGCGGCATACGCACGTTGACTTTTGCCGACGGCTTTAGTATGACCGAGCTCCCGCAGGAGGCGTTCGCCTACACATCGCTGACCGCGGTAAAGCTCCCAAGCAGCGTCACCAAGCTCGGTGACGGGGTCTTCCGTGAAACGGCGAAGCTCGAGTCGGTCACATTCGGCACAACCGACGCGCTTTGGGTCGGCAGTAATGCATTTTATCATTCGGGGCTCAAGAGCCTCAGCATCCCCGCAAATATGACCTATATCGGCGAGTACGCCTTTATCGGACTTCAGAGCCTGACCGACTTCGCGGTCGCCGACGGTAACCCGAATTATAAGGCAGTCGACGGTCTGCTCGTGTCGAAGGACGGCAGAAAGCTCATCGCCGTGCCCGCGGGTCGTACGGGAACGCTTACCGTGCCGCTTGACGTTGAGGCGATCGGCTTCGGCGCGTTTGAGGATTCCGCGCTCTCGCAGGTGTTCTTCAACAGTAAATCCAACATTCTCGCGTTCGGATACCGTGCCTTCTACGGTATGAAGAATATGAAGGAGATCGAGATCCCCGCCAGCGTCGTAACGGTAGATTACTACGCCTTCGCGACCTGTACCGCGCTTGAGAAGGTCACCTTTGCGGAAGGGAACCGTCTGACCGGTGTTTACGAGGGTGCCTTCTACGGTTGTCGGGCGCTGAATGATATATCCTTGCCCGATTCAATTTGCGAGATCTCCGACTTCGCATTCTACGGCTGTCGCAGACTGACCAAACTGCCGACCTCGGAAAATACCGAGCTAAAGGGCATATACAGCTACGGTATGGCATATACCGGGCTTACCGAGCTGACCCTGCCGGGCACTGTGACGGATCTTGACAGCTACGCCTTCAAGGGCACGCCGCTGACGTCCGTGACCGTTCCGGATACGAATAAATACGACCTCCTCATCGG
>CAZMAZ010000276.1:0-1876 GCA_964564255.1 uncultured Clostridium sp.
GCCTGCAAATATCCGATCGCACCCTCTGCTGCCGTGTTCCCAAACTCTCCTTTGCGGAATATGTTTTGCCGCTGAATCTGTAATCGCTAACCCCTCTCCCACATTGGTTTTCTTTTTGCGGGGCTCTGCCCCGCACCCCGCCGCCTTTTGGAAAAAGGCGGGCGAAAACTTTTCAAAATGTTCTTGTACAAATTGCTCGGCTATTACGACAGGATGTGGTCCCTTAAAATTGTAGTGGGGACCCCTGCCCCACAGCGGTCTTCTTTTCGCGGGGCGCCGCCCCACACCCCGCCGCCTTTTTGAAAAAGGCGGGCGAAAACCTTTTAAAAGTTTCTTGTACAAATCGTTCGGCTATTGCGATAGGATATGGGCTCTTGTAGGGCACGACCTGCGTGTCGTGCCGGTTTCGTTAACACCATTCGGCAAAAATAGACAAACAAAATTGATTACTGTTAACACAATCTAACTAAGCCTCCCTTGTGCAAAAGGAGGGGGACCACGACAGTGGTGGAGGGATTGCCGCGTATCAAACAATTGTGTCATTCTGAGCGTAAACGCTGTCAAGCGTTCGCGAAGAATCTCTTTATTTTACACCCCCGCCGAAATTCTTCACGTTGCTTGGAATGACACGGCGGGGTGCGCAACGGTGGATGAGGTGTTCAATAAATTTGTCAATTTTTAAATGAAACGAGGTAGGGGCGGACGCCCCTGTCCGCCCGAACGATGGGGCGTGGCGATTTTACCTGTAGTACCTTGTTTCTCTTAAAAGTTTACATTTTCGGTGGATGAGGTGTCGACCGAACGGCTTGCAAACGCGGCACCCCAAAATCGCAAAATCGTATCTACACCCAAAACCCAAGCAAGGGGGAGAGTCATCCGGCTCTCCCTTTTTGCTACTGCAAAATCGCCTTCCCGCGCAACGAAAGAGCCACGCCAAAATTCGAAAAATTCCGAAAAATTCCGAAAAACGCAAAAATTTTCGATAAAATTTCGATTGTTCGCATTTTTCTCTCATTTTTCTATGTACAAATCGCGATTTTTGTGTTATACTGGATATGTCTATACGGAAAAGGGGGGATTTGCATGCCCGCAGGACTTTGCGACACGCACACACATACACATTTTTCCTTTGACGGGGCAAAGCATGCAACCGTGGATGCGCTCTGCCGTGCCGCCATTGCGCGCGGCATTACCGACCTTGCCATTACGGATCACTGTGACGTAAACGGCGAGCAGGAAGGCTTTTACCGCCTTTACGACCACGCCGCCGCATGGGAAGAAATGACCGCCGCTAAGGAACGCTACCGCGGCAAGCTGCATTTGGCTCGCGGCATCGAGCTGGGGCAACCGCATCAATATCCCGATTACGCGGCAGAGGTACTGGCAAGGCATCCGTACGAATTTGTCATCGGTTCCCTGCACAATCTGACCGATGTCCCCGATTTTTGGGTCATGGATTATACCAAGCTCCCGCCCATGCAGATACGACAGCTCTTTGACCGCGCCCTTGCCGAAACGGAAAGGCTGGTCGAATATCCGATTACGACGCTCGGGCACCTGACCTACCCGCATCGATATATGGCACTCTGCGGCATCGAATACGATTTTTCGGTGCACAACTCGCGTATTGCCGCTCTGTACGAAAAAATGATTCGACGCGATATTGCACTGGAGGTCAATGTTTCCCCCATTTGGCGCGGATTGGGCTTTTCCATGCCGCACCGAGAACTGCTTGCGCTCTACCGCGATCTGGGCGGCAGGCTGATTACCGTCGGTTCGGACGCACACGACCCGGAACACATCGGCGCCGGCATCCGAGACGGCATTGCCCTGCTTGCCTCTCTCGGCTTTGAGACCTTGACCGTCGTGCGCAATC
>CAZMAZ010000277.1:0-1875 GCA_964564255.1 uncultured Clostridium sp.
AGTATCCGAAGAAGTCGTAAAAGCAAGAGTTTGTCCCTCACCAACACGAATATTCAGATCGTTGAAATAATACCAATCGTTAACTGTATTGGAGCTAAACGTATTTGCACCGATAACAAGCTCATATTTATCAATATAATTTGTAGAGGTAAGATTCGACGAATCTATAACGTATACCGTAAGTACGCTATCCTTTGTGCAATCCTTAACAGTCTTGATAGGCACGCCGATCTTCGTAACTGTGGAATTTTCAAACAAGTTTAGATCCGCATATACAAAGGAACATGCGCTGTAATTATACGCCACAAGTCCGGAAACATCGCCGGCATCCAACTTAACATTTTCGAAAACAGCATGTTCACGGACAGTGTCGACTTCTTCCTGCTCCTTAAGCACCTTTACGGTAAGCTGATTGGAATACTTTGCGATCTGGAAGATATTTATCTTCCTATCCTTTTCCTTCACGTCATCTTCCCAGACGGGAGTGATCACGATTCTTGCATGAGTTGCACCGGCAGGAACACCGTCCCTGTATGCGCCCTCAAGCACGTCGGTAGAATCAACGTAATTACCGAGGTAGTCGTAGAAGAATACCTGATAAGTGATCGTGGTATCAAATACGGGAGTAATCTCAAGCCCTCCGCATTCGAAGGCTTCCTTCGTGTATATAGAGGACTCGCTCTCCGTATATTTACCCTCGGAGGTGAGCGCACCTATTGAATACGAGGGATGTATCTTTGTAAGCTCGTCGTCATCGAGCGAGCTTATAAAATAATTTGCAAGAGACGCAAGTCCGATTATCGTAAAGATAACAAGTATCACACTTACGATCTTCGAAAAGGTCTCTTTTGCTTTTCTTGATATGGTTATATGCATAATATCAATTCCTTTCTTTTGTTTTGTAATTACCGAGAATGGCATTTTTCAAGCATTCCGCCATCATGGCGTGCCCGGTCGAATTGGGATGTAATCCCTCGAGCGTGTAGGCGGTGAAATTGCTCTGATCAATGCCCGAGTCGTTGTAAAAATCAACGAGCGTGCAGCCGAATTCGTTAGCGATCTTTTCGATGTAAACGTTGTACGTGTTCAAGGTCTCGTAGTCCTTGTTCACGTTGTTCGGCAGAAGATTGCAAACGTAAATATCCGCATTCGGATATCTCCGCTTGATCTTGTGTATCATCGTCGCATAGGCTTGCGCAAATTTAGTCCTGTCGCCGACGTAGGAATCCGTCGTCGAGTCGTAAACGTCGTTTACGTTGTTGTAAGCTCCGACCTTGACACCACGGTCGAAGTCATTTATTCCTATGTAAACGACAACGATGTCCGGCTCATCGCCCGAATTGTTGTGTAATTGCGTCGCCCTCGTGTTGCAGGCGGCGGACGTGCCCGTGCCGGTGCATTGCGAGCCCGACCACGCATTGTTGACGATAAGCTCAAATCCGAGATCGTCGACCGTCCGCTTCCAATACGAATCGTTGACGTTCAGCTTCGACGAGTTGTAAAACACCGCATTGCCCCCGATGGTCGAATTGTACGCCGTGTTGTTGCTGTAGCCCTCAAAGGTCGTTATGCTGTCGCCTAAAAAAGCTACGCTTTTACCCTCAACTCCGCTCGACGTTTCCGTCTCCGGCTGAAGATCGGTTAAAAATACAAAGCAACTGACAGCCGTCAAGATCGCCATGCAATAAATAAATGTTTTAATAATTTTTGAAATGTAAATCACCTTCTCTTATTCCGTTTTTTCGTTAAATCAATCTCTAACCGTAATCGAGATTAAACATGTTCTTTTCTCGCCTCGCTTTATTTTTATTTACACATCCGCATGCGCGCTTTGCCGACGTATATTTTTAATTTTGGGGATTGACAAATCAATCC
>CAZMAZ010000278.1:0-1864 GCA_964564255.1 uncultured Clostridium sp.
TCTTTACCTCTCTATTTGTTTGATATTTTCCGTGTTCTGTGCCTTTATCGGCACTCTGCGTTAAAGCAGTGCATATAATGTTCATAGAAAGGATGAAAAGCTATGAACGGTTATATGAGTGCACGCGGGACGGTAAACGTACGCATAACGCACATGGAGGGCAGGCTGCTGCTTGCGGGCGCTGTTGTCGAGGTGCTCAATCGCGGCGAGCGGTACACCACGGACAGAAACGGCAGCGTTCGCATATCCCTGCCCGCCCCGCCCAAGAGCCTGTCGTTACAGCCAAACCCGCCGGCGCGACCGTATGCGGTATACGATATACGCATAAGTATGAACGGCTACGCGCCCGTTACGGTTTACGGCTTGCAGGTGTTTGACGGGATAGTAAGCATTTTCAGCTACAATTTGATAAGGCTTGACGATACCGACACGCCCGAGGGTACGCGCATAACAGTACCCACGCACCAACGGTATCTGTTGCCGCCGTATAACGGCACGGAAAACGCGGCAACGGCGTTTGCGGCGGTGCAGAGCGCGACGGGGCAGACGGTTTATGTGCCCGAAACCGTTACCGTGCATTTGGGCACACCCGGGTCGGACGCGGTAAATGTTACCGTGCCCTTTGTCAACTACATAAAAAGCGTTGCCAGCAGCGAGATATACCCCACTTGGCCGCGTGAGTCGTTGCTTGCCAACATCAATGCCGAGGTAAGTCTTGTGCTTAACCGCATTTATACCGAGTGGTATCCGTCGCAGGGGTACGGGTTTGATGTTTCCGCCTCCCCCGCGTTTGACCAATACTATGTACATCAGCGCGAAATTTTCAACACCGTAGACGCGCTTGTGGACGAGTTTTTCGACAACTATATAGCGCGGCGCGGGTTTATAGAGCCCATCTTTGCTCAGTTTTGCGACGGGAAGCAAAGCGCCTGCGGCGGGCTATCGCAATGGGGTACTGTGGATTTGGCGAATCGCGGCTATCAATCGGTGGAGATAGTGCGATACTATTACGGCGAGGACACCGAGATACGCAAGGCTTCGATAGCGCAGGTGATACCGGACAGCTACCCCGGTGAGCCGTTGGCGCTCGGCAGTACGGGCGAGGCGGTGCTTTCCGTGCAAAACCGCATAGACCGCATTGCCGTCAACTACCCCGCAATACCGTTTATAACGCTGCCCAACGGGATATACGACGAGGATACCGAGCGCTCCGTGCGGGCGTTTCAGCAGGTTTTCGGTCTGCCCGTTACGGGGACGGTGGATGAGGAAACGTGGTACAGGATTTTGTATATATATGTTGCCGTAAAGCGCTTGGCGGAGCTTGAAAGCGAGGGCGAGGAATACCAAAGCGGGGCGTATCCCGGTAACGATGTTCAGCCCGGCGACAGAGGGCCTAACGTGTTGCGTATACAATGGTATATCAACGCCATTGCCCGTTCGGGGCAGTACCCGCAAGTGCCCGTTGTTGTGCTGGACGGGATATACGATACCGAAACGGCAAACGCCGTCCGCGTTTTGCAGGGGCTTTTCGGCTTTGAGCAAAGCGGCGTTGTGGACAGACAAACGTGGGACGCGATAACGGAGCTTTACAACGAGGTGGGCGAAACGGGCACGGGCGACCAATATTACGGCGGCGGCGTTTCGGGCTGGCCGCGCCCGTATCCCGGCGCACCGATAAAGCGTGGGGCAAGGGGCGATAACGTTTATTATATTCAGGAGCTTATCAACGTCATAGCCGCGTACAATTCCGCTGTGCCCACGTTGGAGGTTGACGGTGTGTTCGGCGCGGCAACACAGGCGGCGGTTCGCGCCTTTCAAAGCGAGTACGGGCTTGAAGCGGACGGCATTGTCGGCCCGTTAACAT
>CAZMAZ010000279.1:0-1846 GCA_964564255.1 uncultured Clostridium sp.
TCGTCCATGGATGGCAGTATCACCAGGTCGGTGGATATGGCATCCAGCACCTGAGGGACGTATAGGGCGTGGTCATTGTGGTAGTGGGTCAGGATAAGGGCATCAAGTTTGGTTTGCTGGATGTCTCCTAAATAGGTCAGCAGGGTTTCAGCAGGGCGGTTGGTGCCGCCGCAATCTATTACCACGGTATGGCCCATGGAGGTCAGCACCAGGCATTGGCCTTGTCCAACGTTCAGGGCGGTGAAGGTCAGTGCCGATGTCATCTCATATCGCCAGGAAGCCAGAAGAAAGGCGCCCAGCAGAAATATAGAGCAGCAGGTCTGCACCCATGGTCTGCGGTTTTTGAGCTTGATAGACAGAACCCCAAGAGTATATGTGAATATGAGCCAGACCATGATGAGGATGTTGCTGGTGGACATGACGCAAAATGGGATGTTTGCCAGCAGCTTCAATACGCTGCGTATGTATAGATAAAGCGGGTAGGTGCAAAAGGCCAGCAGCTTGCCCAGGGGAAGGAATACCAGGGCCGCCAGCGGTGCGATTATGCCAATGATGAAGCATATTTCAAAGGCCCACAGAGTAAGCAGATTTGATATGATGGCCAGAAGGTTGACCTGCCGGAATATGATGCACATTGCCGGTATACCCAGAATCATGACACCAAGACTGCTGGATACAGAGGCAGTGATGAATTTTACCAGGGGATTAGAGGTGAATTTTGCCAGCTCGCCCTTGATACGCCGATGGATGGCAGGGGTAAAAATGGTCATTCCAGCGGCGGAGGCAAAGGACAGCTGTAATGCAGGGTCAGCAATGGAATATGGATTCTGCATTAGCAAAAGGGCCAGTATGAAAGCCAGGGATGTAATATCGTCCTTCTCCCGCCGGGCCAGGGGAGCCAGTAAGGTGAAAAGATGGGTGGTCGTGGCTCGCATGACCGATGGTGTCATGCCCACCATGGCAGCGAAGAATAATAATAGAATGGAGCCTATGGTGGCAATGAGCTTCCGCTGGGGTATCAGCAGGCTGAGAAGGCTGATGAGGAAGCCAACGTGCATACCGGACACCACGAAGATGTGCTGCATACCGCTGCGGGAAATGTCCAGCACGAAGCCATCGTCCATCTCACTTTTGTCCCCCAGCACCAGAGCCTTGATAAAGGGCACCATTTGGCTTTCAAATACCTGTTCCATGGCCTGAGCCATTCTTTTGGCTGCGTAAAGGGGCAAATATCTCAGGGGTGTCTTTTCCGGATGGTAGATGTTCATGTCAGACACGGCGAAGGCCCTGAGGACGATGCCGTGGGAGGTGTATATCAACGAATCGTCATTGGCGGCGGACTCTGCACGGCTAAGTCTGGCGGTGAGACCCACCGCATCCCCCGGTTGCAGAGAGATTTCTGGGTCATCGTAATAGATGTATGCGCTGTAATACTTGCCGTCTATGGCGATTTTGGCGGGGATGCGCATACCAAAGTCGGTTTCAGTGCTGAAATCGGTGATGGTGGCAGATATTCTGGTGGTTTGGCCATCCAGTTGGTCAATGGGAGCGATGAATATCTGGTGATAGCACCGTATCCAGCACAGCCCCAGGGCGGCACACAGCAGCGCAATGACGCACCGGAGCCGCCACTTAAAGGTGAAGGCCATGCAGATGCAGGCTCCGGCGGCCAGAACCACCGCAAGAGTAAGGGCCCATTGCAGGGGCAGGAAATACGCAGCAGCAAAGATGGCTGCTCCAAAAGATATTGCTCCGGTGGCAAGCTTGCGCATGGTGTTCACCTCCTAATGTTACAATTCAGGGCTGTAAAAAGGCATGGTAACCTTTTTACAGCCCTTTTGTCAGG